>JAFDXG010000077.1 GCA_018268105.1 Bacteroidota bacterium
ATTAGCATACACAATTTTTACCTCAGGCAGTACCGGAACACCAAAAGGGGTTCCTATATCCTTTGAAAACTTAAATAGTTTTATTAATGCGTTTAAAAATTCTCCAGTAATAATTGGCCCTGATGATAGGTGTTTGCAAATGTTTGAGCTAACATTTGATGTCTCCATTTCTTCTTTTCTTCCAGCACTCATTAGTGGGGCCTGTATCTATACAGTTCCAAATAATGTAATTAAGTATGTCCATGTCCTGAAGCTTATGACAACTCATAAGTTAACTGTAGTTCAGATTGTTCCGTCGGTAATTCAGCTTGCAAAATCATTGTTACCAAAGTTAAACCTGCACTTTGTAAAATATTGTATTCTCACGGGTGAAGCAACGTCTTTAGATTCTTTTGAGCTTTTGAAAAAGTGCTTATCATCTGCAAAAATCTATAATTATTATGGACCAACTGAAAGTACAATTTACTGTAGTTACTTTGATTGTAACCAATCATTAAAATCGTACAATGGAATGATTGCAATTGGGAGGCCGTTCAAGGACATTAGTATGATTATTGTGGATGAATTGCTTAATGAAGTAGAAATAGGTGTAAAAGGTGAAATGTTATTAGCGGGAACACAACTAACCACTGGCTATTTAAATAATCCAGATAAAAGCAGTACAAGTTTTGTGAGTTTGAAGTGTGATGGAAATAATGTTCGCTACTATAAAACTGGAGATATATGTTTTAAGGACGAACAAGGAGATATTTATTACTGTGGTAGGCTTGATAGCCAAGTGAAAATTCAGGGATTTAGAATAGAAATGAGTGAAATTGAAATATGCGTAAGAAACATTTCAAAACTAAATAGTATAGTTGTGCCAAAGGTAAATAAGATGGGGGCATTAGAATTAGCTCTTGTATTAGAAGCAGAAAAAAATTATGATATTAAGTTCTTGAAAGATAAATTAAAAGAAAAGCTTCCAGAATATATGGTTCCTAATTTAATTTATTTAGTCGAAGAGTTACCGCTGAACTCTAGTGGAAAACTTGATCGTATGAAAATAAAAGCCATGATTAATGGGTAGGACAGATGATAGTCTAAGGAACCTCCTTTTCCTATATCATACAATCGTTGAAAGTTGCGATACGGTTCAACTTTATGATAGAGGCGCTTATAAGATGATAAAAGCAGAGACTTCTGTCTGGCCGAATATGATCTATGATATAGATATTAACTCTCGCCGTGAAATTTTTTTAAATAGTATTTATAAAGACTTAAACGAGTTTACTTTTAGACCAATCTTGCTCTTACAACACAGTGATGAGGATGTCGCATTTCTAAAGAAAATTGACTTTTTGTTAATTGATCGTTGGACAGGAATGAGTTTAAGTTTAGAACAAAAAGACGCTAACTCTTTTCTTTCTGATTTTGAATTAAGCTGTAGGGAGATTAATGAGGATGAACTTCCTATTTGGATAAACCTGGTTTCTGAAGAGCTTTTTTCCAAAAAATTTCTGGAACTGAACATTTTTTCTACTTTGTTAGCAACGAGGAGAAGTAGCCTAATTTTATTAGAAAAGAATAAGGTAGCGATCGGAACTAGCCTGATAATGTACGATGTTAATAATACCGCCGGCATTTATATGGTTTGTGTCAAAAAGGAACATAGAAGTAAAGGATATGCGAAATACTTATTATCCTATACTCTTGATGTTATTCGAAAATTTAAAGTCACTCATGTAGTTTTACAATCAACGAGAATGGGAATTCCATTGTACAAATCGCTTAATTTTAATGTTCAGAATAGTTATAATTTATTCATAAAAAAATAGACTATGGAGCAAAGAAGTCAAATTTTAGAAAAGATTCAAGAAATATTTAGAACTGAATTAAAGGACAATACATTAGTAATAAATGACAATTCCTCTACAAATAATGTAGAGAATTGGGATTCTATGAATAATTTGCTTTTGATTTCCGCAATAGAAAGTGAGTATAACATTTCTTTTCCAATAGATATTATTTTCAGTGCAAAAAATGTGGGCGATTTATGCGATTATATTTTGTCACAACAGAAAATCTGACAGTACTGAGATATGTTCATACTTAAGTTCTTTTATAAACTCTACAGCTTCGTCTTATATGGAAAGTTTATTGATTGGGTAATTGGTACTTTCCCGTTCTTCAAACCAGTAAAACAAACTAAAAATAATGAGAGCCCGATTTACTTTAAACAGTGGCTCAAGTATAAAATATTAGGAAAAGCAAGCGGACCATATTGGCCGATTCATAAGAACTCAACATTTAGAGGAAGCTGGAAGAATGTGTACGTAGGGATTGATGCAGCTCCAGGAATTTCTCCAGGTTGTTATATTCAGGCGTTGGGGAAGATATTTATTGGTGATTATGCTCAAATTGCGCCAAATGTTGGACTAATAAGTGCTAATCACTTTATGCTTGACATACGAAAGCACGTGATTAACGAAATTAGAATTGGAAGTTATTCAAGAATCGGTATGGGGTCACTAATATTGCCAGGAGTAGTTCTTGGTGATTTTACAACTGTGGCTGCAGGGTCTGTTGTGACTAAATCTTTTCCTAAGGGATATTGTGTAATCTCCGGAAACCCGGCAGAAATAGTACAAGATTATAGTGATAATAGCTCCATTATTTCAAAATTTATTAGGTACAAAAATGAATTTGAATATAATGGTTATATTCCTAGTACAGAATTTGAAGAATTTAGAATAAAATATCTCAATATCTGATGCTAAAAATCATAGATTACGGCGTAGGTAATCTTACTTCAATAAAGAACATGCTCAAAAAGGTAGGGGTAGAATCAAAAATATCTTCTGCAAAAGAAGAAATTGAAACTGCAACCAAACTCATTCTTCCCGGTGTAGGATCTTTCGATTATGGTATGAAGCAACTAAAACTGGCAGGATTAGTTGATATTCTGAATGAAAGAGTATTGAATAAGAAAGTTCCCATTCTTGGGCTTTGCCTTGGTGTGCAATTGCTTACAACGAGCAGTGAAGAGGGGAAAGAGATGGGACTGGGCTGGATAAAAGGCAAAACAGTTGCATTTGATAAATCGAAGCTATCGTCAGCACAAAAAATCCCGCACATGGGATGGGCTGATGTAAAAGGATTTGAGCATTCAAAACTTTTTACAGAAATGTATACAGAACCGCGGTTTTATTTTGTACACTCCTATCATCTGCAGTTAACCCATACCGGTGATGCGCTGGCTTATGCAAACTATGGATATGATTTTGCTGTGGGGATAGAACATGAGAATATTTTAGGCGTTCAGTTTCACCCCGAAAAGAGCCACAAGTTCGGGATGAAACTGTTAGAGAATTTTGTAAAATATTACTGATTGAGAAGAATAAGGGTAATACCGGTTTTACTTTTGCACAAAGGCGGACTGATTAAATCCGTAAAGTTTAAAGACTATAAATACGTAGGAGATCCGATTAATGCCGTTAAGATTTTTAATGAAAAGGAAGTGGATGAAATAGCTGTGATTGATATTGATGCAACCCGGGAAAACCGCGGCCCTGATATTAAAAAAATAACAGAGATAGCCGGTGAAGCTTTTATGCCCATGGCATACGGTGGCGGTATTACAACTGTCGAACAGATTAAGGAGATATATTATAATGGTATCGAAAAAGTGATTATTAATAAGGCTGCGGTAGAAACACCGGATTTGATTACACGGGCGGCAAAATTGTTTGGAAACCAAAGTGTGACAGTGTCTGTTGATGTAAAAAAACATTTTCTGAAAGGCGCAAGGGTTTATACGGATAATGGAAAAACAAATACGGGATTAACACCGGAAGAGTTTGCAAAACGAATGGAAAATGCAGGCGCCGGAGAAATTCTGTTAAACAGTATTGACAGGGACGGCGCATTTGCCGGATATGACTATGAACTGATAAGTAAAGTCAGTTCTGTTATAGGAATACCAGTTATTGCCTGCGGCGGAGCATCTGGTTTAGAAGATTTTAAAAAAGCCGTTCATTCCGGCGCCTCTGCTGTAGCTGCGGGGAGTCTCTTTGTTTTTCAACTTCCGCACAGGGCCGTACTTATCAGCTATCCCGCTCAACAGGATTTGAAAGATAAATTGTATAACCAGATTTGAAGATAACGGATATGTGCAGAAAGATTGTTTTTTATATCTCCATTGTTGTGTTGTATGCCATACCAGTATTATCTCAGGACAGATTTAATGTCCGGCTTACCCGCTCCGGAAATACAATAAAGATCAGCAATGGTCTTTTGGGTATTGTAATCCCATCAGAACAGGCATTTATAAAGGGGCAACCTTGTCCCGCACCCATTCAATCATTTATTTATAACGACGGATTGCTCTCTAATGACAGGTTGAATGAGCTAACATTTAGGGGTAGCCTAAGCGGGATGAAAGTAAACATACTAAAAAGCAGCCCGGAACAGGTTACGGCAAAAATTGAATATACATTTATTAAAGAGGAGTTTATTTATGGCAAGCAAACGTATCCAGGAGGAGGGGCAGGGCCCGGATTCTACACCTGTACAATAACCGTAAAAAAGGGAGAGAAAACTATTATCATTGAAGAAGATTCTGATAATGATATTTCTTATCGTGTAAAGATAAGTGATGGGTTAGACCCTGATAAAGCGAGATACAGAGGCTGGTCATCGAACGACAAAAAATATGGATATGAGCCATCCGGAGGGCTTTATCGTCCGGAAAACGAGAGAGGATATCCGTTAGATGCAACTGTTTCTCTTGACTATAGCACTTCTTTTGTTTATCCTTCCTTAGTACTTTGGGAACCGGCAGGCGGAGAAAAAAACTCAGGCAGGTACTGGCAGGTATTTAACAACAATGCAGGCAGTAATTCAAATCTCTTTGGTTTTTTTCAGGGTAAGCCAAGTCGCCTGATAGGTGCAAAGTTCTCCGGGGTACAGTTGGAACTTGTTTCAAAAGACAAATCTCCGGACAAAAAAGCATTCGCAGATATTAGAGTGTATATTGAACGCAGAGGGCCTGATAATTCCTGGTTTCCCCGCAAGCGTTTTCAATGGGTTGCTTTTATCAGCAGGAAGTCAGATGTATTAGAACCGGAAAAGCAACAGCCTATAGCTGATGAATTAAATAAGATATCCGGGCTTGGAGCCGTTATTACCAATTACAGGCAGAAACCAGTAAAAATTATCCCGGCGTTTTATAAAGGAGCAATCTATATGCCGGCAGCACAGATTTCTGTGTTGTGTAATAAGATTAAGACCGACGAAGCTTTTTATAAGGCTTTGTGCATTCATGACAGCAGGACTAAACCTGTATTCGATGCATGGCGTTTTCCTGATTCTGCAAAAGCTTTAGTAAAGGAAATGATTGATATAGGAAATCATCTTCAACAGGTATATGAAACCGGAGAGGGCACCTATAGCTTCAGAAACAGGTATTGGATGGGTACATTGAACTTTAAAAATTACGCTTTATTTACATCCTGCATTTTTGCCGATAAAAGCATAGAACTTACTGACAAAGAAAAACGGGGGCTGGAACAACTGATTGCAATGCTGGGGAGGATTGTTTGGGATGATAATAATGTGCCTATGTTTGAAGGCTCGGGTGTAAATTTTGGACCGGCTAATATGGCTTTTCAATATCGTAATAACGGCAGAATGTTTTTTGCATTGTTACTTGCGCAAGATCCTGAATTTTCAGAAAGGGCCAGGCAGGCGGCGGTTAAAGTAAATGAAGATATAAACATCTCTGTATATGCAAATGGTGCAAGTTTCGGTTCGCCACACTATACGCAGGCTACTTTGGATCCCATACTTTTTTCGATGCTGCAGTTAAAACAGGCAGGGGTAGCTGACCTGTTTCGCACAAACCCTAAAATCAAAAAATTTGCTGAGTTTTATTCTACTCTTATCACACCTCCATCTGTAAGGTTTGGTCTTAACCGTAAGCTCATTTCTTTTGGTGATGGCTCGGAAGAAAGTGCTGCTACTTTTGCTTTGCTGGCTGAGGGATTAAAAGAAGTAGATCCAAGCCTTAGCGCCAGATTATTTCATATATTCAATAATGGTCCTCAAAGATTTACTTTGTCGGGCCCGGTGAGCCTTGCTGCAGACATTATCCATTCGCCGGATAGTGAGTTTAATGCTACCACATCTAATTACAATGGGTATGTTTCTCATTTCCGTTACGGACAGAATTCAGATAATGAAACCGCAATATGGGTTTTAAATGGCGATTCTCTATACGATCACAGAAATGATGATGCCGGGGAAATTGCCATTTATGCATTAAAAGCGCCTCTCTCTTTAAGCCGCAGTTGTTTTTATTACCCTTCTGCTACCGATGCAAGGATTAGATCGGTGGTAATACCCGAAAAAATTTTTCCGGAATGGAACCAGCAGTCGCAACCCATAAACGAAAGATCGCTTTCAAACAGAACCTGGCCCGCATCTTACGAGAAGTCTTTTGCCAATACAGGGTATAGCAGTACAACTGCAGTTGTAATGAAAAATAATGAAGGAGAAGTTTGGACAAGAAGAATAAGTTTACTTCATTATAACAAAGATCTCCCAATTATCATTTTTTATGACAGTATTTCAGGAAAGGGAGCTAATATCTGGAGTATGATGATGATGTCGGACAGTGCCGTACAAACTCCTGCAGGAGCAATTACTCCCTCTAAGAGAGTTTATAACAATGCTAATGCTAAAGAACTGCCTGCTGCAACACCACAAAAAACACTGAATAAGGGGCTAAATACATTTATGTTTAATGGTCAATTCTGGTTAGCTCACCCAACAAAAGGGATCAACTGGAATTTATATACGGTTTCAGATAGCCAGATGGATTTTACATTAGCCCAGTGGACAAATACCTGGCAAAATGATATTGAAACTGCTGAGTTTTTGCGTACCAATAAGAAAAGATATAGTGAAGAGCAACAAATTTTACGTATGCGCAGCAATGAACCCTTTTTTAATTTTATACTCCCCTATAATAAAGGTATTGCTCCCTATAATAAAGAGGATGTCAGTTATCGGGGCAACAAGGTAATAAGCCTGAGACAAAATGATATAAACTTAGTCTTCAATCCCTTTTTTTATGGTTTGAAAGATAACCGAAAGATAGTGCTTGGAGTATTTTCTGAAATTGGCAATGCCGAATTTGAAGGGTTCAGTATATCCGGTGGATTTGCTGAACTGGAATCTGATCTGAATACGGTAAAAGTGCGAATACACGGGAATTCTGGGGTAAGAAGCATCAGACTTCCTTTTGAGGTAGCATTGGATTCTAATCAGAAAGGAATAAAATTAAGAAATGATGGGAAAGGCAAAACGATCTTACAGATTCAATATGATTCAGTTGGATTAGATTTACCTAATGGACAAACAGGGTATAGCGAGTTCAGGTTTACAAAAAGATAAAAGGAAAACGTTGATATATGAGAATGTATGATGAGGAGAAACTAAAATCCAGTAAAGAAGCAAATTTCGGTCGTCCTTACCAACAATGTGTAATCAGTGTGATGGATACCATTGCCGATCCCGATATCACTTTCGATTCAAAAGGGATTTCAAATTATTATTACAATTACCTAGCCAAAGAAAAGGCTGAAGTACCCCAGGGGGCAGATGCAGAAAAGAAGCTTACCGAAGTTGTTCGGTTAATAAAAGAAGCGGGTAAAGGCAATAAATACGACTGTATAACCGGAGTAAGCGGAGGGGTAGACAGTACTTACCTGTCGTATTTGGCAAAAAAACTTGGTCTCAGGCCCTTAATTGTTCACTTCGATAATGGATGGAATTCGGAACTCGCGGTTAAAAATATAGAAAACATCATTTCAAAATTAGGCTTTGATCTGTACACACTGGTGGTAGACTGGGAGGAGTTTAAAGACATTCAGTTAGCATACTTAAAGGCATCTGTTATAGATATTGAAGCAATAACAGACCATGCCATTATAGGCACCTTATATAAGCTGGCAGCGGAGAATAAAATCAAATATATATTAAGCGGCGCCAATGTCGTAACCGAAAACACTTTGCCCAGGAGCTGGATATTCAATAAAGTTGATCATGTAAATATAAAAGATATACATGATCAGTACGGAACATTGAAACTCAAGACCTATCCATTGTTTAATTCGATAAAAAAAAGATTGTATACTAAGCTGAGAAATATAGAATCTATTTATCTGCTCAACTACGTACCCTATAATAAGAATGAGGTTAAAAACACGATAAAGAATGAACTGGATTGGAAGGATTATGGAGGCAAACATTATGAGTCTGTATTTACCAGGTTTTATCAGGGATATATACTCCCGGTGAAATTTGGAGTTGATAAAAGAAAAGCACATTTATCCGATTTAATATTCTCCGGTCAAATTTCAAAAGCAGAGGCTCTGGAAGAACTTAAAAAACCAATCTATGACACAACACAACTTTTGGCCGACTATGAATTTGTGCTCAAGAAGTTCAATCTTACAGAAAAAGCATTTGAAGATATACTAGACCTGCCAAGAAAACAACATAATGAATTTAAGACAGAGAGAAGTTTCTGGGATACATACCGGTGGTTAAAACCGTTAGAATTTGTAAGTAAATTAACCCGGTAGTATTGTGTTTAAGTTTGAGAGCAAAAAAATATTGATAATTTCACCCCAACCCTGGGGGCATCTAAGTATATCAAAGCACCATTATGCCAAAGCCCTTTCTGTAAAAAATGAAGTTTTGTTTTTGAATGCACCGGAAGAGAAAACGGGAATGAAATTTTGGACAGAGGAAGTTCCTTCGTACCCCAACTTGCATGTCATCAGGTATTTGCTCCCGCTTCCCTATAGTTTATTCTTTCATCTAAGAACAATATATAAGAGAGTTAATCTCTTTTTAGTTTCAAAAAAAATCAGGAGCATAACTCCTGTGTTTGATGTGTGTATAGATTTTGGGAATTATCTTTTATATGATAATATTGATTTTGTTAGGGCGGAGATCAAAATATATTTTCCGGTGGATGATTTTGAAGACTTAAAACCATCAATGAGGGGGAGTCGGTTTGCATTATCTGTTTCAGATAACATCATTGAAAAGTTCAGGAAGCTGGGGCAAAAATGTTATTTTATTAATCATGGATTAAGCAAAGAGTTTGCAGATTTGGCAACTACCAGGCTGAATAATTTGAAGGAATGGGTAAAAGCGGGCAGATTAAATATAGGGTACGCCGGAAATTTGTTTATACCTTTTATTGATACCTGCTTACTTGGAAAAATAATAGAAAATAACCCGGATGTAATGTTTCACTTTTTTGGATCGGTAAAGTTTGACCCTGGTATAGCCTGGCAGGTTGCCTGGTATAAATTGCTTACTGAAGCGAAAAATGTTAAGCTTTATGGTTCGGTTAAACCGGGAGAATTGGCTATCCGTTTTGAGGATATTGATGCATTTTTGTTGTGCTATAAGCCGGATAATAAAAACTATCATGCAGAAAACTCACACAAAATATTTGAATACTTTAGCACAGGAAGGGTTATTATATCTACACCAATTACTATTTATAAAAAAAGCAAATTATTTTGCATGAGTGAAAATAATGAACAGTTTGAAGTCACTTTTAACGATGCCATACAAAAGTTAGAAAAATATAACGCCATAGAATATGCAAAAGCAAGAATATTACTTTCATTGGATAATGAATATACAAGACAGATAGAAAGGATAGAAGCAATAATAAATAAGGCTGAAAAATCAACATTAAATTAGTGTCATACGCAGATAAATATGCAGGTTAATAAAATATTAATTCTTGGGGCATCAGGAAAAGGGGCTCTTGAATTGTCGTACATAAATGCGGCAAAAGAATTGGGAATTGAAATCGAAATTTTTGATCCGGCAAAAGAAGAGAAGAAATACATTAAAGGCGGTAGTATAGGAAAAAAAGTTCAGGCCTTTTTACCCGTAGAGCAATGGATAAGAAAAATGAACCGTGAGATAGTTCTTTTAGCAAAAAAATTTAACCCGGATCTTATATTGTTGTTCACCAATACACGAGTGTTGCCAGGCACACTTGCCTGCATCCGGACTATGAACCACAGGATCAAGATTGCCTGGATATGGCCGGATACCCCTCTTAATCTTGAAAAGCATAATTTTCTGAATGCACCGCTTGTTGATATTACCTGCACATACAGCAAGGCAACAATTCCCGTTTTTTCGAGGCTTGAATTTCCAAATGTACATTGGGTTCCCCTTGCGGGAGATTTAAATATGCATGGGACGGATATTATACGGGAAGAGTTTGAAACAGATATATCTTTTGTTGGAGGCTGGAGACCAGAACGTGAAAAAGTAATGGGAATTATTTGCGGGCATTTCAAAAATGCAAATATTGAAATTTATGGACCTTACTGGAAAAGAGATTGTAAACATCCGGATGTGAAAACCAAAATAAAGGGAGAGGGCTTGTATGAAGCGGACCTTGCATTATTTTTTAATAAATCCCGTATCAATATTAATGTAATTGATGATACTAACTTTCCTGCGGCCAATATGAGATTCTTTGAAATTCCGGCAGCCGGAGGATTGCAACTGGCATCATCCTGTCCCGAGCAGGAAACAGTTTTTTGTAATCGTGAACATATCCTGTACTTTACCTCTGAAGAGAAAATTATTTCTGAAATTGAATGGGCATTATCTCATCCCGGGGAATGCAGTCTGATACGGTCAAAAGGACACAACTTATTAAAAAGTGAGCATACGTATGCACACAGGCTACAGTATATAATAAATAATGTGTAAATAAATTCGGGTGTATTTCTTTTTTGTTTTGCTATATAACGGGGGCTATTGGAGAACAACAACACCCAACTGCAAAAATTTGAAGTACACCATAAAATCTTAGAAAAATAGTATGATAAATGTTTTAATTACCGGTGGCGCAGGGTTTATACCAAGTTCGCTTGCCGATGCTCTGCTCGATAAAGGGAATTATTTTGTTGTGGCAGTAGATAATTTATTGACAGGCAGCAGGAATAATATTTCCAAACACGAAAATTATAAGTTTATAAAATGCGATGTTAATAATTACAGGGATATTTCCGCGGTAATGCTTAATTATAAATTTGATTATGTTTTTCATTATGCAGCAGTGGTTGGCGTGTTACGAACGCTGGATAATCCAAAAATGGTGTTAGACGATATTAAAGGGCTGCAGAATGTTTTTGAACTTTCGAAAAATACAGGAGTAAAAAGAATATTTTTTAGTTCGTCATCAGAAGTGTACGGAGAACCGGTACACCTTCCACAAAACGAATACCAGACCCCATTAAACTCACGACTGCCTTACGCTGTAGTAAAAAACATTGGCGAATGTTTTTGCAGATCTTATATGGAAGAATTTGGCCTTAATTATACCATTTTGCGTTTTTTTAATACCTACGGCCCGCGGCAGAGTGAAGACTTTGTTGTTTCTAAATTTTTACACGCCGCTTTAAATAATAAGGATATAACCATTTATGGTGATGGAAGTCAAACCAGAACATTTTGCTATATAACAGACAATCTTGAATTTAAAATAAAAATATTGGAGAACGATATGTTTGTTAATGATGTGGTGAATGTAGGTAATGACAAACTTACTTCTGTGGCAGAACTTGCACAAACCATTATAAAATGTACAGGGTCATCGTCAAAAATTGTAAATCTTCCTCCTTTAAAAGAAGGAGATATGACCCGAAGGCAACCGGATAATGCTAAAATGCTTTCGGTACTGAACAGACCTTTGGTCTCTTTGGATATGGGGATTTCGGAGATTTTAAAATCGCGAAATGCCAAATAATTTTAGTGCAGGGTAACCCAATCATAGTTTTTCTGAAGAGAAAGAAGATAAAATATGGTCAGAGAGTAGCGGTAGTTCATTTTAATCCTATTGATAAATATCCTCCCGCAGTTAACCTCGTTCGTTATTTAGCCGGTCAAAAAGATGGTAAATCGGGGATTTATGTTATAACTACCAGAGCCGAAAACACACATTGGCATTTAAAAATTCCGGGTGTTATCATCAACCAATTGGTGTTTTTTAATTCAAAACTCGGTAAGGGTCAGCGCATATTAAAATATATCGCTTTCAATTTGAAAGCATTGTACAGATTGTATTTATTTCGGCCGGATACAGTTTTATATTATGAAACCTTGTCTGCCTGGGCGCCGGGGATATATATAAAATGGATAAATACTTCAGCCAGACTTTTTATTCACTATCATGAATATACCAGCCCTGAGGAATATAAAAGTGAAATGATATTAAACCGCTGGCTGCACAGGATGGAAAAAGATATTTATATGCGTGCTGCATGGATATCACATACCAACCAGGATCGCATGCTGATGTTTTTGAATGATATTAAACCGGTATGTCCGGAAAATACACATATATTACCTAATTATCCCCCTGCTTCGTGGCAAACCAGATTAAGAATCAATAAAACAGATGAGTCCAGAATTGGTTTTGTATATGTTGGTGCATTGAGTTTGGACACTATGTACACTAAAGAAATGGCTGAATTTATTGCCGCTAATTCAGAGAAATATTACTGGCATATATATTCTGATACTTTTGATAAAAATGTTACCGGTTTTTTGCAGACATTGGGTGCGGAAAATATTAGTTTTAAAGGACCGGTAAAATATGACGACATACCTGAAATTTTGAATCAATATGATATTGGTGTTATTCTATATAAAGGACATATCCCTAATTATATTTATAATGCACCAAATAAATTATTCGAGTATCATGCTTGTGGATTAAGTGTTTGGTTCCCCCTTGAAATGAAGGGTGCATATCCATATATTTGTGAAGATAAAAATCCGGGGATTTTAGCTATAGATTTCGGAAACCTTGCTGGTCTTCATTCGGATAAAATTTTATATAGACCATCAGTCCCGGAACCTGATTATAAATTAAGTGCTGAGGAAGTATTGAAGGACCTCCGGAATGAAATACAAATTGAATCTTAAATCTTAAATGAATAACAGGTCATATATATTTAGTATATTCTATGCACTATTATTTATCCTGTCATTGCTTACGGATTGGTATACAATCCTTACAATTACGCTATTTGTCACAATAGTAATAGTGTTACTTGACAAATTAGGGAAAGGTATTGTGTTAAGAGAACTGATATCATTATTTGCATGTTTTATATGCCTTATAATGCCTTTATTGGGTTATGCAGTATACGGAAAGGATAATCCACTGGCCCTGCTTTGGGTAAAATATATGCCTATTCCGAAGGAGAGGTATTTTTCATATGCATTACCTGCAATAAGCGCATTTAATTTAACTCTATTATGGCCAATCAGAGGGAAAGGATATAGTGATGAAGGGGTAAATTTATTGAGAATAGTTGCTGCCCTAAAAGAAAAACTTAAGCACATGCCGGGTATTGGCATATATATTATGCTTATCGGTGTAATAACTTTTTGGTTTGTGGGAATGATGCCAACATCGCTTCAGTTTATTGTAACGCTTATTTACTTTATTTCTTTTGCCGGCCTGCTATACGTTTATTTCTCACCGGTTGCAAAGAATAAGAACTTAGTTATTATATTATTTGTAATATTTATTGTTGGAAATGCACTTCGCTCAGGAATGTTTACTGTTGTAGCTTACATGGGTATAACTGTATTTTCTATAATATTTATTGGAAGGAAAACTACATTATTTAAAAAAGCGGTACTGTTTTTTTTAGGGGCTTTTTCACTGTTGTTGATTCAAAGCGTAAAACAAACATATAGAAAGTTTGCCTGGAAAGATAATTATAATGAGAGCAGGGCACTTCTTTTTCTAAATTTAATTACAGACAGAATCGCCGACTCAAAAAACCTATTTTCTCCCGACAACTTTTTCCCAATATATTATCGCACAAATCAGGGGTTTAATGTATCTCTCGTAATGCGCAGGATACCCCGTGTTCAACCCTATGATGGGGGAAATCGGCTGGCATTGTCTTTTGCTTCAGCGCTTGTTCCCCGTGTTTTGTGGCCGGATAAACCTGAAGCCGGAGGAAAATTTAATATGAAGTATTATGCAGGGGTTGAACTTAGAGGCTGGTCAACAAATGTGGGGCCATTAGGCGAAGCATACGGCAGCTTTGGTGTAGCCGGTGGTATTATATTTATGTTTTGTTTAGGCATTTTTATTCGATGGTGCTATAAAATGGTTTTTAGACTTTCTGTCGTTAACCCGCTTTTAATTTTATGGATTCCGGTTTTATTTTACCAGGTAACTTATTCTGCAGAGTCGGATACGCTGCAGATTCTTAATTCTCTTTTTAAATCAGCATTGTTTATCTGGATACTCTATAAAGTATTTCCTGCCTGGTTCGGAAAATCCGGATCTGCTACTTTCGCAAGACAAATAAATCTCCCTACGGATAGTAAAGTAGTTACCCAGTAAGAATATTTGTTTAACACGCTAAACAAAATTTTACGAAATATTTAAATGCAAATATTAAAACGGAGCCCACAATTGCAGGTAAAGCCATATTACTTTTTATTGATGCCGTTTGGAAGATAGAGAATTTACTGTTGACAGGGGTGCATAAAGTATTATTCAAAAGTATCAAAAATCCTAAAAAGATTCTCATATTCAGAACAGGGTCTATAGGTGATTCAATTTGTGCCATTCCTTCCATTATTGCCGTAGGCAGAACTTTCCCAGAAGCAAGTGTAGATATATTGACCAACGCCGGAAAAGAAAATCTCGTAGGCCTTTTTTATTTGTTGAATCCAAAACATTACAGAAAAATTATAGATTACTATGGAGTTTCTAAAAGGGAGCTGTTCAAATTGTTGAGAAAAGAGAAATATGATTTGGTGATACAGTTACCCCAGGTAGATGCATCCTTTACCAGTCTATGCAGAGACATGCTGGTTTATAGGTGCATATGCAGTTCCGGAATAGGCTGGTTTGTCAGTCAGTTAAGATTGTTTACAAAAACGCAGTCTAAATATCTGATATTCCCCAATGAAAATTCCCGGTTGCTTGGATATCTGAGAGAAAACAGGTTTTTAACTGATGGAGTTGAAGCCGAATTAAATATTCAACAGGAAGATAAAGACGTTGTCAATTCTTTATTCCGGGAGGAAAATATAAATGGCACTGACAAAAAATTATGCATGGTAATTGGGGCAAAAAGACCACAAAACCGCTGGCCAATTGAATATTTCGTCAAAGTAGCTGAATATTTTTCTTTAAAATTCAAAATCATTTTAATTGGCGGAAGTGAAGATAGCAAATTGGCAAAGCCCTTATTGCATATACCTAACCTGATTAATTTTTGTGGAAAACTGACTCCGATGCAAAGTGCTGCGGTATTAAGTCTTTGTGATATTACATTGAGCAATGATACCGGACCCATGCACATGTCCTATACTGTTGGAACACCTACCATAGCTTTATTCAGCAGCAGAGATCTCCCCGGTAAATGGTATCCTCCTGAAAAAAACAATAATTATATATTTAGAACCAACAATGTAAAATGCCAGGGTTGTTTAAGCGAAACTTGTAATGATAATATCTGTATGAAAGCAATTATGCCTGAAAAAATAATTGCTGTAATTAACAATTATTTTAATTTAGCTCAATAAAACTGATTTAGGCACAAATATTGTCTTAAATTCGTTTTCTAAATCCAATATTGAGTTTTGTTCGGTAAGAAAAATAAATATCTATTTTTAGTTAACAGGTTTACACTGTTTTTTTTTATAAGCGGAATTTTAATTGGCTTAATGGTTTACTTTTATACTGAAGCAAACTATGAAGACAGAGTTTTCAATCAACTTTCAAAAGACCTGGATAAGCAAATTTTAGATAAGGGGATTACTACCGACTCTGGGAAAATTCTTACAACAATTCACTTTGCACATAATTTTATTGAACCCCGCCAAAAGCTTTTTTCTGAAACTGAAATTGGTGGATTTAAATCCGGGATTATTCAACCTTTAATTGTTGATTTAATGACCGGTCATGGCTCATGTGGAAGTTATACATTAGTTACAGCACGTCTTCTCCAGGAAATGAATATCCCATTCCGGATTGTACAAATGAAAGTTAATGGGACATTTGGCGGGCATATTCTTTTGGAAGCTAAATATGCAAATGAAAAATGGGCTGTTTTGGATCCCAGCTATAATTTATATTTTATAAATAAACAGGGTGAGCTTGCAGATTTTGATGAAGTTCATGACAATTGGGATAAATATTCAAAGGAGTTACCCGAGGGGTATAACATGAGTTATAATTACGAAGATAAAAGGTATACCAATTGGAATAAAATACCATTCATAATGCCGGCTGCAAAAAAGGTTTTTGAATGGATTTGGGGAAAGGAGAATGTGGAGCATTTTTCTTTGAGGGCCCACACCCTTAGTAAGTTTAAAATTTATTTTAATGGTTTATTCTTACTGCAAGTTATTATTTTCATATATATGCTCTATTACACATTTTTGAGCAAAAGATTTTCAATTCGGTTGAATCATTTTGAAAATGTTTATATAGCATCCATCTTTGACAAAAAAATTAATAAAAGCAACGTTATACCAAAGCCCCAGGCATCACAACCCGACCGAAACAACAAGCCTGAATTTAAAAAAACCTCCAACGGGTACTGATAAGCTTATCTATGTGCGGAATAGCAGGAATCTTGTTTTTTAAGCAAAACAAAGCAGATAATATTATTATCAGACGCATGACCGACGCTATTGCTCATAGAGGTCCAGATGCAGAGGGTATATTTACAGAAGACGAAATTGCATTAGGTCACCGTCGCCTGTCTATAATTGATCTGTCGTCTTCGGCTAATCAACCCTTTACTGATCATTCCGGAAGATATATTGTAGTTTATAACGGAGAGATATATAATTTCAATGAAATAAAAAACAAAATACCGGATTATCCATTTAAAACAACTAGTGATACAGAAGTGTTGGTTGCGGCTTATGCCCGGTGGGGAAAAGATTGTTTTAAATATATTAAGGGGATGTTTGCTTTTGCGGTTTGGGATAGGCAGTTAAAAGAACTTTGTATTGTACGAGACAGAATTGGTGTAAAGCCTTTGTATTATTTTATTGACGATCAAAAAATACTATTTGCATCGGAAGTCAGG
>JAFDXG010000078.1 GCA_018268105.1 Bacteroidota bacterium
AGAAGCTATAGAGCCATTTTTAAAGACAGAAACAACTGATGAAACGGAAGAGGTAAAAAACCTTTTAAATGAAAGAAAGTACATCATTCTGCAAGGTCCTCCTGGAACTGGTAAAACAAGAACTGCAAAAAGTGTTGCTGATAAAATTGGTGCAAAAACTTTCTTCACACAATTTCACGCAGAGACAAGTTACTCTGATTTCATTTTCGGTATCAGACCCGACACAGAAAATCAAGAACTACGATACAGAGAAAATTTGGGTAGCTTCTCAGAGGCCTTAAAATATGCCATTGACCATAAAAATGAAAAAGTTATCTTAATCATTGACGAAATAAACAGGGCTAATCTCTCCAATGTATTGGGACCTATTTTTTATCTATTTGAACATAAAATGGATGTCTCTAATGTTGAAATTGAAATTGCTCCCAATTTCAAAGTAAATAAACTGCCTGACAACTTTTCTGTGATTGCCACAATGAACACAGCCGACAGAAGTTTGGCTGTTGTTGACTTTGCACTAAGAAGACGCTTTGCTTGGTACACTCTCAAACCAAAAGCCATAAAGTCGAAACAGTTCTTTAACGAGGACTTCAGCAGAATTCAAGAAATATTTGACTGGTATGCATCAAGTACCGAACTAAACCTACAACCTGGACAAGGCTATTTCATTGCAGACACGGAAGAGGAAATGAAAAATCGTATTCGTTATGAAATATTCCCTTTGATAAAAGAATATCTGCAAGAAGGACTTTTGAGAAATGCTAAAGAAGAGTTTAATAATTATTTCTCAACCAGAATAAATCTTTCACTTTTCGAATGACAAAGCCACTGGATGTTTTTTGCGAAATTCCTTGCCTGACAGAACAATCAAAGCAGTTGGGTGGAGTTGTATTGCAAAAAAAGTGGTTCAAGTCAGCAGATAAAAGAGTTATCGGGCAATACCTTCAGAAATTCATTGATTACAATTCTGAGCAATTTAAATTTCTTGGTGTTCAACCATATATTATAGGCTCAGACCAAAGTACAGCACTGACATTTCGTTCATCAGGGTTCATTGGTTCTATTCCTTTGAGGGCTTCTGACACCGGAAAGCAGATTGGTGATTTTGTAGTTATGCCTCGCTTTACCGGGCGTGATAGATTTGAGGACTATATTGAAATTCTAAACTTACTGGGTACAGAAATAAGTCCAGAGGTAATTGATAGTTTACCATTGGCATCAGGTAAGAATTTCAGGCCACCATTGTATTTGGAGGCTGTGAAATTTATAGCAGCTCTTGAAAAACTGACAATGAGATCGTGGAGAAAGTTTGACAATATTGAAAAGGTTTCAAGTCAGCCTACTGGCCAAATCAATTGGACAAAATATATAAACAACGAATTCAAAGTTGAAAACAGGTTAAAATTTCCAGCAAGAACAAATGTATTGAGCGAATTTCACTCTGAATATTCTGAAATAAGATATGTCTTTGACATTTGTAAAAGTGAATTACTTTCAGCCAATACACCTCAGAGAATTAAGAATACTTTGCGGGCCAAATTGAGTTTCCTTGAAGAACGATTATATCATCATAAACCAAAAGTAACCAATAAAATCACAATCCGATTTTCCGATAGCCCGACTGTGAAAGCCTGCAAAGAACAGGCTAATAGAATTTTAAACTTTAACCTTGTTGACAGCACAGCTTGGCGGGTGGACTTTTCAGATGTATTCGAAAAATTTATTCAACATATTTTTAAAGAAGCTGCAAAAGAAACAGGCGGACGACTTTTTTCAAACTTTAAGTTTCATTCTAGGACTTCGAAGCATTACTTCTGGGAGCTGAAACATATCGAGCCGGACGCAATCTTTCAAAAAGAAAATGTTCTTGTCTTTATTGATGCCAAATTTAAATCGAATTTATACAACAAGTTTGACCAAAGTGAAGTTCTGAAAGAAGACCATAGGCATGACTTACATCAAATAATGGCTTATTCATCTTTCAGTAAGACAGATTTTAAATTTGGTTTTCTGTGTTACCCTTCAGACCAAATTGAATTAAAAACAATTCACTACAAAAACGGAATAAATGAAGCTACAAGCACAATATTGATTTTAGGAGTGCCATTAAAGAAGGACATTATCAACGGGACAAAACGACTTTTGACAAATGAACTTAACGAAATTGAAAGAAGAACAACGACCCGGTAACATCGTATTGGCAATAGTGGGGCTGACAGTTGTAAACTCAACATTTGTAATTCTATTGGACTTTTGTACAAATGTTGGGCTGAAGTCTTTCAAATGCCCCACCATCGCCAATACGTAAACCGTTACCTGCTATGCGTAGACACTTCAAACTAACAGATAAAATTTAATGAACAAAACCATCTTACGACTTGCTTGGATTTTAATTGGAGTTGGAACTGTCATTTCATTATATTTCGCATATAGTACATATTCTGACGGATTTACATTTAGAGGTGATGCTAAAATTGATTTTCCTATAACAGGGCAATTTGGTGATTTTGTTGGAGGAGTTGTTGGGACAGTATTCGCATTAGCTGGAACTCTGCTCATCTATTTATCATTTAAAGAACAGACATCACAAAATGTCAAAGAAGGATTTGAGAATACATTCTTTGAGCTTGTCAGCATTCATAGAGACAATGTAAACCAATTAACATATACAAAATTCGACAATGGAGAACTAAGAACATCTGAGACGAGGAAAGTCTTTAGATTAATATTTTCCGAATTTCTCGAATGCTACAGAGAAGTAAGGAAATTTTCAAATTCGAAGAATCCTGACGATTATATACTTCCAAAGTATAAGGTTAAGCTTCAAGAAATGTGTAGGCTCCCCCAAAAACAGTACGTTTTAAAAGTAGACAAATTAATTAACTTTAAAAACGTAAAACATGAAAAAGAGTCAATTCACCCCCACCCAGGTTACCTATTACGAACCGGCACAGTTTTGGTATCCTGTTTACCGGTTAGAATAATTCCTTTCAGATAAAAGAAAGGTATGATCTGCATTTTTTTAATCCACAAAAAGTTTTACATCGGCTTTAACAGCTTCGTTCATCCATAACCGTAAGAAATAAGCTCCTTGAGAAAGTTGCTTTTTAAAGCTTAGTTTTTTAATACAATTTTCTGCATCGGTTAATAGTACATCGGTTAAAACCAGTTTGCCATCTGCTGCTGTTAACTCTACTTTGTACTTCCCTATCGGTTGGTTACGGAATTGTATATACACGGCTTTCCCGGAAACCGGGTTTGGATATACGTTTATGCTGCTTATTAAAACTTTGGGGAGTACTTTTACAATTTTACTGTACAATACCGTGCCATTGCCGTTATACGCTTTAATTCTATAATAATTAATACCGGTA
>JAFDXG010000079.1 GCA_018268105.1 Bacteroidota bacterium
AACCGCAAAGCAAACCAGGCTTTGGTTGATTTACTTTCCAGGATTGCGAAAGAAAAAAATGCAACAAATGCACAAATTGCATTGGCATGGCTATTGGCCCAAAAGCCCTGGATAGTACCTATTCCGGGCACAACCAAATTGCACCGGCTGAAAGAAAATGCAGGTGCGGCAGCCATAGATCTCAGTGAAGAAAATCTTGCAGCTATTAAATCGGCACTTTCAAATATTGAGGTGAAAGGCGCACGATATAGTGAAAAGGCGCAAAAAATGATAAACAGGTAATTGTTTCTTCATTTGAATTTTAATCAACAAATATTTCTTTGTACGATTAGGATTTAAGCGGAAAGACAGTTATACCATTAAACACTAATGCAGGATTTGGTACGGGAAGCAGTTTTCAAAGGGTTAAATAATTATGTCCGAAAAGCGAAATAATACATGAGTTTTTAAAAACTGGTGGTATTGAAAGAAATGGGGTTTTGTTGATAATGAAAGGGGTTAAATTAAGTGGGGCGGAAAAAGAAATATAGGATTTGTTGAGGGAAATAAAAGAGATGAAATAAATTTTTTCTATAAATTTTAGACATAAAAAGATAGTTGTCGTTTTCATTAATAACAGATGAATAATTATGAAAAATAAATTGCTTTCGTTTGTTTTACTTTTTTGTTTTCCGTGTGCAGGCATTGCACAACAAGATGACAGCACCAAAAAACCATATCACTTGTCGGGAACCGTTAATGTTACCAACAATGGCATTTCGCTTGTTCCGAATTTTTCATTAAACAAACCTGCTGTTATTATAAATATGTCTGCAGGCAGCAACAGGTTTAGCTTTGACCCGGACATACGTTTTTCTTTGTCGGCTAAGCCATGGACAATGCTATTCTGGTTGCGATATAAAGCCATACCTACGGGTAAATTTCGTCTCACTACCGGTGCACATCTCGGCCTCAATTATAAAATAAGTACATTGCCTGTAAACGGAGACTCAGTTGAGACAAATGTTGTCCGCCGTTATCTTGCAGCAGAGATTGTCCCAAACTATTTTATTACAAATAATATCAGTGTTGGAATATATTACCTGTATTCGTATGGTCTCGACCCCGGCACCGTACGTAATACAAATTTCATAGTACTCAATACAAATTTTTCAAACATCAGAATCGCTAATAAAATTTATGCCGGGATTAAACCTCAGGTCTATTATCTGAAGCAGGATGACAGGCAGGGATGGTATTTGAATGCTTCGTTAAGCCTTGCAAGAAAAAACTTTCCGTTATCTGCCGGCCTAATACTCAATCAACGGCTTAGTGGAAATATTGCCGGCGCAAAAAATTTTTTATGGAGTGTGGGATTGATATATTCCTTCAATAAAACTTTTATTGAGAAGTAATAAGAAATATAAGCTCATATTGTAAGCGAAATTTTACCTC
Source organism: Bacteroidota bacterium (assembly GCA_018268105.1). Taxonomy (GTDB): domain Bacteria; phylum Bacteroidota; class Bacteroidia; order Chitinophagales; family Chitinophagaceae; genus Agriterribacter. Next base: position 1,435 of record JAFDXG010000079.1, read on the forward strand.
CAGTCACCTGATCAGATCATTTCTCATGAATTTAATTTTATGTTACTAATAATTGTGGAATGAAAATTATTATTTTTATAAGGAAGAGCTTGGGGTTTTACCCAAGTATAGATATATTCAAGCAATAAAGAGAATTGTATAAATATTTAAAACAGTTATTCCCTAAAATTAACAGGAACGAGAATTTATTAGCTAATAAAAAAGGTGTTTTTGCAACTTCAAAATAGTAACATGAAATGAGCCAAAGCAAGTACCATACACATAGGAATGATTTTTGGTGAATACCATGTGACAAACTAAATAAACAAAACAAATTCATGCAATATTTTCTGGTACTGATTTTATTGATTGCAACCCATGCTATCAGCTTTGCCCAAATCCCTGCGTCAGGCGGAATACAGGTCCGTTTACCACAAGGAACGATTGTTCATGGGAATATTCCATATAATAACGACACACTAAAAAAGCACTTATTAGATATTTATATCCCTGCAAATGCTAAAGGAAATGTACCATTTGTAGTTTTTATACATGGGGGTGGATGGATTAGCAATGACAAATATGCCGACATGGGGTATATGCCTAATACTATAACTGCAATATTGAATAATGGAATCGCGATTGCATCAATTGATTACCGTTACGCAATGCAGGCGGTATTTCCGAAGATCCTTCAGGATTGCAACAGGGCTGTTTCGTTTCTTTATGACAATGCCGGTAAATATGGTTTGGATAAAAACAGGATTGCCGTGATGGGCTTTTCGGCCGGCGGCCATTTAGCGGCATTGATGGGTACCTCACAAAACAACAAATTGAATAATTTTTATTTTTCAGGCACTTATCGTCCTTTTAAATATAAAGCTGTTATTGATTTTTATGGTCCAACAAATTTGGTAATGCTCCCCGGCAATGAAGATGCTAATTCACCCGAAGCACTATTGATAGGAGCTGAGCCATTACTCCGTCCGGATTTGGCAAAAACAGCAAGTCCAATTACTTATATAGATAAAAATGATCCTCCGTTCCTGATCTTTCATGGTGAAAAGGATAATCTCGTATCAAACAAACAATCAAAGTTGTTTAGTGCCTGGCTTACACATTATGGAGTAAAAAATGAATTAACTATTGTAAAAGATGCGCCACACTTTGGGACAATGTATGATGTTCCTGAAATCAAGAATAAAGTCATATCCTTTTTAAATCAGAATTTAAAGTAATCAGAACTGTGTTTTCATGACATAGTCTGTAATATTTTGATACAATGGCATTCTAAATGGGAAACCTGATATTTATCTGCTGGCGGTTTCAGACCAGTTAAAAGCTTCATATTAACGGATCATTCTATGAGATACCCACCTGTGATATATTTATACACAAATACAATTGTCCCCAGGAAAATTATCTTCTATATGAATGCCCTCAATTTACCGAAATATACATTTCCAGCTTATTGCGGAACGATCCCTTTTAATGCATTCTCTTTGTGATTGATGCAATGATTGGCCAAACCTGCAACGTGTGAAACAAAAGAGTTATTTAATATTACGCTTAAATAATTTATGAGCCATGAATGACGGGATATCTTATGATACAGGTAGTGAACTGTAATTGCCTGTTAAAAGAATACCGAAAGTAATCTGAGGTAATGAATATACTGTCTCAGGTTATTTTAAAGATTCCATCTCATCTGAATGAATATTAATGAAATGCCCTGCATTTTTAAGTTTACAGAGTGAACTACATTTGTGTCATCAAATAGTAAAATATAAAACAGCTTTTCATGTCATTTCTTTCATTTTTGTTTCCAAATAATAAACCCAAATTTGACGAAAACATCCCGGTTTCTGTATATCAGTTTAAAGTAGCTGCCTTAGACGGAAATGAAATTGATTTTTCAACTTTTAAAGGTAAAAAAATACTTATCGTAAACACAGCATCAAAGTGTGGCTTTACAAAACAATATGCGGAACTGGAAGAATTGTTTGAAAGTCATAAAGAGAGACTGGTAATTGTAGGATTCCCTGCCAACAATTTCATGCGGCAAGAGCCTGGCGACAACGAACAAATTGCAATATTTTGTAAAAATAAATACGGAATTACTTTTCCAATGGCTGCGAAGATTTCGGTGAAAGGAAAAAACATGGCTCCAATTTACCAATGGCTGACCAACAAGAATTACAATCGTGTAAGCAATAGCAAAGTGAAGTGGAATTTTCAAAAATATCTTATTGATGAGCAGGGTAATTTAATCAAACATTTTAATCCCGGTACCAGACCATTAAGCGATGAAATAGTTGAACTTCTGAAATGAGTTTATTACACTTTAACTATTCATTTGGCAAGAAGACGTTTTATTGCGCCATCTTTTAGCTTCATTATAAATTATTTGTGTATTCGTGGTAATGCATAAATACATGCATAGCTAAACAGCAAGCATAATCTTTTTGTCAAACCTGGAATTATATTTTTTAAGACTTCTAAATTTTTGTTCTTAGTTGAAACTTTCAACAAATGTGTCTCTTTTATCGTCTGTATACAAAAACTTTTGAATGTTTAGTACTTTTTTCATTTGAACCGATACTTTAAAAAATTGAATTATCTGCCTCACATGATTTACAACTGTTAGTATTTATTAGAAGCGCCTATATTTCTTTTTTAGTATTCCTCTACAGTCGGTGAAGACATCCGCCTGTGACAATCCGGTAAGTGTTCAGGTGTTTTATCACTTATCTGCTTTTTTATTTTTATTAAAATTGAAAGGTAACACCAATAGAAGGAAGAGGATGCCCGGTTTTATTAGTAAGGATAACCGGTATGCCATTGCTTCCGTCCATCTTAACCGGCTGTCCATCGGTAGTTTCAAATCCGGTATTATCGGCAGTTCTTTTGAACGTAAAATCAGGGTTGGTTTCATTTTTTTGCATCAGTAAATTTTGAATATCCAGGTATAAACCTAACGAAGTCTTTTTAAAATTGAACTTTTTATCCACTCTAAAATCAAGCTGGTTGTAGTTGGACAGCCTGTTTTGATTTAACTGAGCCGCATCAGGAATACCCTGGCCTAACAACATGTAATTCTGTTGCGAAGCTGTCATATCAAAAGGTGTGTAAGGATTCCCTCCTGCAAAACGATATTTCAATCCAAACTCCCAATCTTTTTTCATCTTATAACCTATCGTTGCGGAAAATAAACTACGATTATCCCAGGAAGAAGGTTTTAATATACCATCAGTTCCGGAAAACTTACTTACCACATAAGAGTAACTGATCACATAGAAAATATTTTTAGTCATTTTTTGCTGCACAAATGCCTCAATGCCGTAGGCTTCTCCTTTGCCGTTGGTAAGGATACGTTCGCTGCCCACCGAACCAAATTGTGTTCCCTGGTTAGCAAGAGAAATTCCTGTTGCTTCTGATACAGGATAGTCGCTGTATCTTTTATAAAATCCTTCAAGGGTAAAACGTGTTGAATTCTTTGGTAGAAATTCTACTCCCATCACATAATGAGTGGAATGGGTATAAGCCATGTCTTTGTTAATGAAGTTGCCTGCAGCATCCTTATATCCCAATGCTGTGTAAACAGGCACTTTAAAATATGTACCTGCAGAAGCATTAAGGTTCCATTTATCTGCCAAACGATAAGATGCTGACAAGCGTGGAGAAAGCGTTTTCAACGGATTATTTCCTGTTGTCGTCATGCTGTTCATGTCTGTGCGTATTCCACCTGAAAGCAGTAACCTGTCATCAATAAATCGTTTAGCTGCCTGGGCATAAGCTCCGTATTTCCAGAAATTGATCTTACTATTAAATTGTATAGTTCTTGCAGGAGAAATTATATTTCCATTTGAATCAGTTATTTCATTAGAAATCCTGTTAAAAACATTTCCGGTGTAACCTACGTATTGAGCATCCAATCCGGCAGATAATTTCCAGCCGTTAAGGAATTTATTGTAATCAAAACGAAATTTATTTTCCGCTTCATAAGATTTAACCAGTAAAGTCCTGTTCTGCTCTATCTTATTTTCATCTTCAAATTTATCAAGCCTGGTATTAAACATATTCCTGCTTAGTATAAAATTCATATAACCATTTTTAATCTTTCTGTTCAGTGTAAAGCCCATCGTATAAGTCCATTGATTCACAAAGGGTGTTGAACGTAACACATAGATGTTTTCAGGTGTAGATTTTTTAGTTGGCGCAAAGCTAAAGTTGTCAATAGCGCCAATGCCGATGGCAGTTAATGTTGTTTTATCATTGAACTTGTGATTCACTTTATATTGGAAGTCGTAAAAATCAGGGCGAATGGGTAAGTCAACCGCTTTAAACAATAGCCCCAGGTAAGATTTACGTGCAGAACTTAAAAAAGTAGTTTTTGGGGAAAGAGGGCCTTCCAGTGTTAAAACTGTTTCTGTCATACTTGTTCTTATATTTCCTGTAAGCCTTTCAGGGTTACCGTTCCTTTGATTGATGACGAATGTAGAAGAAAGTGCATCATTATATTTTGAGTCAAATGCCGAGGTAGTCAGCTTAAGGCTTTCAATAAACGAAACGTTTAAAATTCCCTGTGCACCGCCTGAACTTCCCTGTGTTTGAAAATGGTTCAATACTGGAATTTCCACTCCATCCAGGTAATAAACATTTTCATTAGGCGCACCTCCTCTTATGATGATATCGTTCCGTTCTCCTACGCCATTGCTAAGCCCAACACCAGGTAATGTCTGGATAACTTTTGACACATCAAAATTGCCGCCGGGATTTGATTTGATTTCCTGCGTGGTTAATTGCTGTACAGAAAGTGGAGTAAACATGTCTGTTGCAACCGCAGATGATTTTCTGTCGTATTTGATAACAATTCCTTCGAGAGCTTTTGCTTCAGGCTGTAACTCGTATCGCACTATCTGGTCGTTACCAGAAGTTATTTCAACATTATATTGTGTATAGGGTTTATAACCTGAAAAGGAGACGTGGAAAGAATAGGTTCCCACAGGTATATTCAACTTAAAATTGCCGGCACTATCAGTAACGGTGCCAAAAGAAGCACCTTCCACAGTGATGGTTGCTCCGGCTAGTTTCTCCCGGGTATTTATGTTTTCAACGGTTCCAATGATATTGCCGGTCTTTTGTGCAAATGTGCTTACACATGTTAAAAAAAATCCTAAACTCAAAAGGAATGGTATCTTAATGTTCCTATTCATAATATTTGTTTGAAGGTGCAAAGCAAGTTTAATACTGGACAATATAAATATCTACTATATCAAGGCTTGTTTTTTTACCTTGAAACTGGCGTTTTATCAGACGAAAATGATAAATCTGTTTATAGTCTGAATCATTGTTTTCATTCCTGAAACAAACTTATTCGTCGATAAATTTTATGATGTTTAATATTTGAAAGAAATTAGCAGGAATGAAAGTCAGAACAAAGGAATACAGGAAGCTTTTAATGATAATGGGTTTATCCATGCTGGCAATTTTACTATTTATCATGATTCCGCTTTCGTATGGAATATCATTGCCATCAGGCTACTGGATACTTCAATTTTTATTGTTTTTTCTTTTGATTAGTCTCGTGTACATCAACACTAACTGGTTAGCACCAAAGTTTTTATTTCAAAAAAGGTTCATTCTTTATTATTCCATTTTGTTTGCAGCATGTATCTTAATCATTGCAATATTGAGCCAAACGGAGACATGGCTAAAAGTGCCTGAAGCAATGCAAAGCGCTACCAGTACAAATGCAGGCACGGAAAACAAGGTATCGCAAGGCCATTCAGTATCATTTTATATTTTTTTAGTTGAAGTGTTGGTATTAGGTGTTAATATTTCAGGTATCCTCATAAATAAATGGGAAGATGAAAATGAAAAACGTATAGCAGTAGAAAAAGAGAAAATTGAAATGGAACTGTCTTTCCTTAAATCACAAATCAATCCGCATTTCTTTTTTAACAGCCTGAATACTATCAATGCATTAACTTATACAAATGTTGAACAATCCAGGAACGCATTAAAAAAACTGGGCAAAATTATGCGATATGTGTTGTATAATACATCGAAAGAAAAAACAACTTTAACCGAAGAAATTGAATTTATTGAAAACTACCTGGATTTGATGAAGATGAGAATTTCAAATAAGGTTTCATTAGAATTTTCAACTTCATTGACTAATACAAACCGGAAGATTGCACCCATGTTGTTTTTACCATTTATTGAAAACTGTTTTAAACATGGAGTTAGCGGTATGGCAGAAAGCCCGATAGTAATAACGATTACAGATGAGGGAGAAAATGTTGTATTTTATGCAAAAAATAAATTGTTTGAGAGACCTGTTAATAATGAAGCAGAGATTATTCATAATCACAGTATAGGAATACAAAATACCAAACGCAGGCTGGAACTGTTATATTCAAATAGATATTCTTTAAAGATAAATAAAACTGAAGGTTTTGAAGTATTACTTAAAATAAAACCGGATGAAAATTAAATGTGTTACTGTTGATGATGAACCTTTGGCGTTGAACATGATTAACAACTTTGTACAACAAACGCCATATTTAGAACTTTTAGCATCATTTGATAATGCTATTAATGCGCTGAATTATGTACAAACCAATTCTGTTCAATTGCTTTTTTTAGATATTCAAATGGCTGATTTTACGGGAATGGAATTAGCCCGTGTGATTTCAGGTGGTGACATTAAGAATAAACCATTTATCATTTTTACAACAGCTTACAGTGAATTTGCCCTTGAAGGTTACCGGGTTGATGCAATAGATTATATCCTTAAGCCTTTTGACTATGAGGATTTTATCAAAGCAGTTACCAGGGTGAGAACCCGTATAGAAAAGCAAATTGAAATGGTAAACACTCCACAAAAGGAAAGTCCTGAATATATTTTCATTAAAGTAGAAGCACAGGTTGTGCGGGTGGAGATCAGTGATATCCTTTATATTGAGGGGTACAAAGATTATGTCAAAATACATTTAAGTAATAAAGGAGAAACCCTTCTCTCTCTGATGAGCTTAAAAAAGTTAGAAGAAAAACTTACAGATAGCGGATTTTTCAGAATTCACCGTTCTTATATCGTCTCTTTTGCCCGTGTTGATGCTCTTTTAAAAAACAGCGTTCAAATTGGAGATAAAACAATTCCGGTTGGAGCTACCTACAAAGA
>JAFDXG010000007.1 GCA_018268105.1 Bacteroidota bacterium
ACAGCCCCGGTTTTCTGCTATCAGATAATCTCCAGGTAGCGTTTCAGTTCCCAATCGGTTACTACTTTAGAAAATTGCCTCCACTCCCATTCGCGGGTACCGGTAAAATGGGATACAAAAGATTCGCCAAAAAGCTCTTTAGCCAGATCTGAATTTTTCATAGCCTGTGTTGCCTGCCACAAGTTAGCAGGAAGTACCCCGTTAGATGTATTCGCATAGCCATTGCCGACAGTGGCGGTTACATCCAGTTTAAGTTTTTTCCTTACACCATATAGTCCGGATGCCAGGCAGGCGGCGATGGCAAGATATGGATTGGAATCCGAGCCTACTACCCTGGTTTCCAATCGTGCAGATTTTTCTCCCCCAGGCAATGCACGCAATGCAGTTGTCCTGTTATCTACCGCCCAGGTAAGCGTAGTAGGCGCCCATGCACCTTCTACCAGGCGTTTATAACTGTTAACTGTAGGTGCAAACATGGGTAATATATAGGGCAGACAATATAACTGGCCTGCAATATAATTTTCCATCAATGCACTTATATTGTTTTTCTTTTTTTTGTCGTAAAAAAGATTTTGCTTCCCGTCACCAGACCAAAGGCTCTGGTGTACATGGCCACTGCAGCCTGGAAGGTTTTCATTAAACTTTGCCATAAAAGTGGGCAAAACGCCATGACGGTGACCTATTTCTTTCACACTGCTTTTAAACAGCACTGCCCTGTCGGCGGCTTCAAGTGCTCCGGAATACATAATAGCAGCTTCGTAAACTCCCGGGCCGGTTTCTGTGTGTATTCCCTCCAGTGGAATGTCAAATTTTTTCAACAGGTCAAACAGGTCGTTGAAAAAAGCACTTCGCTGAGAAGCCCTCAATACAGAATAACCAAACATACCATGGGTCATAGGCTTTAAATCACGAAACTTCCCGGTATATAATTCATCAGCATTATCTACCAGGTTGAACCATTCAAACTCCTGTGAACAAAATGCCTGAAAACCTGCATCATTTATGTTCTTTACCACTTTTTTTAAAAGAACGCGAGGACATATTTGCATCGCATTACTGCCCGCTTTATCAAAGTCGGCCAGGAAAAAAGGAATATCATTGTCCCAGGGTATTTGCCGGTAAGTTTGAATATCAATAATGGCCGTGGCATCAGGATAGCCGGTGTGCCAGCCGGTAATTTCTGCATTATCATACGCTACATCTCCGGCATCCCAGCCAAACACTACATCACAAAAGCCAAAACCGCTTTCAGCTATGGATTTGAATTTGTCGAAGCTGATTACCTTTCCACGCAATACGCCATCAATATCTGTTATGGCAAGCTTTATTTTCTGAATATTCTGTTCCGTTAGTTTTTTAATAAGTGCTGCAGGTTTTAAAGCCATAGCCATAGTCTTTATTTTTTACAAAAATTGAAGTCAAAAATATCCTGCGGTCAGGACCAGTAAATAAATAAGGATAAAACTCAGGTTTAGGGTTGTCATTGAGCCCCGCGAAATTATATTAATTACCAAAATAATAATAGGAAATAGAGAAAAAAGGTATAAAAAGCTACTGCAATATTTTAAGGAACTTTTTGTCGGCAACTGATGGACAATCATATTAAAAATAAATTTAGTAAAATACAGAAAGAAAAAGATATTCTCAACTGTGTATGTTAGGTTAGGTGGTGGAAATCTGAACTGATTTGGTTATCTTGTTTTTTATGAAAAACACCGTAACTGTTATTTGCCTGCTTTTCAGTATTTCATTTGTATGTGCGCAATCTCCGCAACGCTATGATGTGGTTATTAATGAAATCATGGCAAACCCCTCTCCATCACAAGGGTTGCCTGGGGTAAAGTATATAGAACTTTGCAATACGTCTTCTCATTCATTAAATCTTAACGGATGGAGGCTCACTGACGGCAAAAACTCCGCAGTTATTAAGCATGATTTTTTGCTGGAACCTGACAGTTTAGTCGTTATTGGAACATCGGCGGCTATAACAGCTCTCCTGAATTATGGCCAAACGATTGCAGTAACTAATTTCCCCACGCTTCGGATAAACGGAGATATCATTATGCTGTATTCCGCAGAACATGTGCTCATCCATGCGGTGCAATACAACAAAAGCTGGTATTCAAATGAAGTGAAAGCAGATGGTGGATGGTCGCTTGAAATGATGGATACAAAAAATCCGTGTACCGGTGCAAGCAATTGGAAGGCAAGCCTTAACATTAATGGTGGTACTCCGGGCATGCGTAATTCTGTTGCAACAGTCAATACTGATAGTACATCACCAAAATTGTTGTATGCCTATTCACCTGATGAGTCACATATCACGCTTGTCTTTAATGAACCACTGGATAGCAGCGGCGCTGCGGATTATAGTAAGTTTACTGTGAATGGGGGTATAGGACAGCCCGTCGCAGCAAATGCTGAGCCGCCATTTTTTGATAGAGTGACAGTTACACTCAGCCGGAAACAACAACAGAATAAAATATATGAGATTTCTGTAAAAAATATTACAGACTGCAGCGGGAACTCCATAGAGCCGTTATCAGCAAAAACAGCACTTGAGGTTTTACCCCGAAAGAATGAAATAGTTATTAACGAGGTATTGTTTAATGCGCCAGATGAAGGCGCAGAGTATATAGAGCTGTATAATCGCAGCAACCATACAATAAATTGCAAAGACCTTATCGTTGCCACACGTAATACTTCGGGAGGATTGGGAACAATGAAACCTCTCACCACTGAAAATCTGCTACTTTTCCCGGGAGAGTTCAAAGTTTTGTCCGCCGATATTGCAGCCGTTAAAAGAAAATTTATCAGTATCCATCCCGATACCTTTCTTGAAATACCGGGTATGCCGGTATTGCCCAATACAGGAGGCACTATTGTCATATCAAACCGGCAGGGAGAAATAGTTGATGAGCTTAGTTACAACGAAAGCTGGCATTTACCGCTAATCGGCAACACTAAAGGAGTGGCGCTTGAAAGGGTGAATATTGATGCCGCAACTCAGGACCAGCACAACTGGCAATCTGCTGCTGCCAGTGTAGGATACGGAACTCCGGGATATCAAAATTCGCAGTACAGAACAGACCTGCAGGTGCAGGGTGATATAATAGTTGACTCCGGCATTTTTTCACCGGATAATGACGGACACGATGATTATTTGCTTATCTGTTACCGGTTCCCGGAGACTGGTAATGTGTGTAACATTACGATATATGATGCATCAGGAAGAGCCGTTCGGCATCTTGTAAGAAATGGAATTTGCGGTACCCAGGGATTTTATAAGTGGGATGGGCTTGATGAGAACAACCGCCCGCTTCATATGGGTATCTACATAGTACTCACAGAGGTATTTAATCTGCATGGGAAAACGAAGCAATATAAGAAAACAGTAACTCTGGCTAAGCGGTTGAATTAATACTATTGCTTTTTTAACCATGAGAAGTGAAACTTTATTACTGTTTCACCTTTTACATCACAACTTTCAGGAGGCTAAGCCTCTCTCAGTATCGCTCTGCCTGCCTCGCTTCAACCTCATATTTATTATTGTAATATCCTTTGCGCATAGTTTCGATAGTATATTTTAATATGAAACTGAAATAGCCATATCGCCTAAACTGTTCTACATGTTTCATCTCGTGTTTCACCCACTTTTCATCGAGAAGAAACTGGGCTTTTGTAGCGTTGTGCAATAAGATGGTCTTACCCAGAGTAAACGCCACATTGTCCACTCCGAGGCACCAGGCAGCAAGACGGGCCCTCCACGATCTTTCTTTTATTTTAATATCTTTTAATTCCGTCATCCGCTTACATCGTTTCCCATGCTTTTACAATTTCCTCAGCATGTTGTTTATTCCTGGGGCGGAGAAATATTTTTCTGATGATTCCCTTTTCATCTATTACAAAAGTAGTGCGATGCAGCCCCATATATTTTCTGCCATAGAGCTGTTTTTCACCCCATACTCCAAATTTTTCAATTATCGTATGATCAGGGTCGGCAATAAGAGTGAAAGGCAACCTGTATTTTATTTCGAATTTTTTGTGTTTAGCCACTTCATCAGGACTTACCCCTATCACTTCAAACCCCTTTTTTTTCAATAGAGAAAAATTATCCCGAAGGTTACAAGCCTGCACGGTACAGGTAGGGGTATCATCTTCAGGGTAGAAATATAAGACTACTTTTTTCCCTTTATAATTACTCAGAGAAACTTTATTGTTCTCCTGATCTTTCCCTGTGAACAATGGAGCTTTATCTCCTTCTTTTAATGAAATCATGTCTGTACGAAATAGGATGAATTTTTTAACTGCCCGATTTGCCGTTTTCAATTACCGTGTAAAGGTAAATACTCTTGTGGCTAAATTGCCGGCTTCGTCCGATACGGATATCTTCAACTCATGTGCGCCTGGGGCGCAATGTTCATCAAAACTGTAAATGAAATTTTTTCCTTTATTATTAGAAAAGCAGAGCCATTTACCATCCAGTTCAGCTCTGAATCCTTTGAACTCGTCAAAATTATCCCTGACGGCAATAACAATGTGTGTAGCCTTACTCAAATCGGATGATTCTTTGAATCCTACTGGAATGATTTCGGGTGGAGTTTCATCAAGCACCAGTTGAAAACTGCCAAATTCCCTGAATTTTGATACCGCAAATTCTCCCTGCCATTCCGGTTTCACAACTTCTTTTTTACTTCCGGCAAATCGCTGAATCACCAAACGGCTTTTTTCCTGAGGCGTAAGGGCTCTTACCGGTTTTATCCGCACCACCAGCCCTTCCTGCACAGGAATATAGGCAGCGCCAATATTATGAATAGCTGACACTACCAACGGGTTGTCCGACACCTGCCTGCTATACCGGATACGAACAGAATCGTACAACCCTTTTTCGCCAACATAGTATTCACAATCTTCACTGCCTTCGCCCACATTCACCATAAAAGGATAAAACATTTTACCCGATGCAATATCAGGTGTGCCAGCCTGGGGAACAAACTTTACAGCAAACTTCAATACAGAGGTATTTCCATAAGCATCTTTTGATTCAATCCGGATATTATGTACCAGTTTGTCGGAAAGATTAACTACCCCACTGCTTTTTACTTTGGTATAAATGCTGTTCACATAGCCGGGAAGTTCAGAAAGATGCTGTAAATAAGGTCCATTACCGGCTTTGGTTTTATAATCAATATGAGCATTGATATATCGGGTATAAACGTAACTGATCTCTTTCATATCAAACCTTGCCATTTCAATATTATTATCGTACACAATACCTTCATAGATACCGTTTTGATTAGCAGACCCTGACTGGCTGTCATAGCTGGTAATGGCAAAACTGACATTGTCGCTATGCACTACTATTAAAGGTGATGAAACAATATAGTCTTTGGCTGTTTTTTTTACCGGAATAATTATAGGGGTTTGTTCGTAAGTACTCTTATTTCGATCGTAAATGGCTAACCGTAAGATGGCAGGGGCGGAATTATCGGTAATCCTCATTCCAAACAATAAGGGGTTGATGTTGGTGTCGGTAGCTGTATTTCTGATTTCAAAATGCAGATGAGGCCCCTGGGAGCCGCCCGTATTGCCACTGTATGCAACAATATCACCTTTTTTTACAGGAAAAAGCCAGGCAGGTATATCAAGATAAATATTCCAGGACTCCTGTTTATACTGCTGTTCTTTTACATACGCTTCAAGAGCCGGGAAAAAGCCGTTAAGATGGGCATATAAGGTGGTATAGCCATTGGGGTGATTAATGTAAACGGCCCTGCCAAATCCGAAAGGTTCTATTTTTATCCTTGCCACATATCCATCAGCAGCAGCGTGTACCGGTAGATTCTCTTTTTGATTAGTCTTAAAATCGAGTCCCATATGGTAATGGTTGGGACGAAGCTCGCCAAAATTACCCGCAAGACTTACAGGAATATCGAGTGGATTACGAAAATACCCCTGTGGATATTTTCTGTCCCTTAATTGTTGAGAAAAAACAGGAGATATATTGATGCTAAGAAAAAGAAATATAATGTACCTCATTAATAAAATTCATAGTAAATGTGAGGTAACAAAATTACCTACGATTGATTTAACAATAAAATGATTTTGAGTTTAGCATTTTTTTTGGAACTCTGGCACTCTCTTTGAGAAATATATACAGATACTAACTCTGCAGAAAGCAAATTTTGGTTAACCTGCCACATGAATATTGCACTATTTTTTTGAGAGTATTTGTAAAAACGATTCCAATAATCTTAGATACCGGAAGGGAATAAGTAAAACTATACCCACTTTGTGGTATAGAATCTGTGTATTTTGTTTGACCTATGGTAAGAAACTTTAAAATGCTGAATTTGGAGGATAGACAACATAATATTTTCAAACTATAATACAGCGTTTTTCGTCTATATATTGTCTACTATATGTATTGTTGAACCTATAAATTGTAATGTTATGAAAGGGATGAAAAGAAAAATTGCATTGGCTTTAGCCATTATGACCGGAACTATTATCGGCGCTTTTCGCGGAGAGGTTGTGAAACAGAGATATATTGCCAAGATAAAGAACCGATACGAAGATCATAAACGGGTCCAACAACAAGATGAGATAATGCTTGATGAATTTGAACTGTCTGCATTTCACAGCAGTTAAATTTTTTTGTGATGGTATTGAAAAGGCAGCGGCTATTTACCGCTGCCTTTTTTTATCGCCTTTCTCTGCCCAGCGTCAGTCCTATCTTCAGTTCTACACTAAAATAACTGTCTCTTTTATTACTTCTACCTCTTATAGAACCAGGTTGTGTTTTGTGTGAGTTGTTCAATTCTGCCTGTCTGTCACTCAGCAGTATTGCTAAAGCTGCATTTTCCGGAGAAAGATATTTATTAAACAAGACCGGGTCGGCATACTGAGTGCTTACATCATCAAGATAATCTGTAGTTGTGATTCTATGCAGTACTTCAAATCTTAAATGGCAGGAAGCTGACAGGTCGTACCTCAACCCAATACCCACAGGAAACGTTAAGGCTGTCAGGCGGTACTCAGGCCGATCGGGGTATTCGGCAAATCCCTGTCCTTCGGTATGTAATGGTTTTAGAGCAACCAGGTTACCGTTTAGGTTTGCCTGTGGGTTAAAATGAAATATACCGATACCCCCGATGAAATAGGGTGAGCATAGCAGTTTTTTTTCACCCGTAATATTTGACAGTGCCTGCAGAAAAAACAACTCACCTAATACTGCTGCCTCCATCACCGGGCTTTGAAAGTTGAGATTCCTGTTGTACCTGTGTCTGGCATCAGACTTGTCATCACGCAATATGGCGTCAGTTGCGGTTACTTTTCCATAAGCGCAGTTTATTTTAAGCCCGAGGGTATAGCGGTATAAAAATCCTGCGCTTAGTGATCCACAAAACCTGGTAGCCGACAGGTTAAGGTCTTTCAGAAATCCTTTTCCCTGACCGCTCTGCCCGCCAATATCGGTAAGGGCGTTCATTGCACCGCCGGATACATTGATTTCATAAAGAAAGTCTTTGTCGTAGTAGGTATCGTTGTAATAATAATACTGGGAAGAGGCGTATTGCAGCATGCAGCAGCAAAGGCCCGCAAGGATAGCAGCTTTGGTGTTCACGGTGAATGTCTTTTGGGTTAACAACAATTAAGATACTGGAAACCAAGTTAAGATATTTGAGGAAAATATGGTAAAGAAATACTACATAATTTCTATATAAAAAAGACATTCTAATATAACTGAGATGAGGAGCATTTTTAAGTGTAACGGATTTTAAAATAACCTTATCTTACACTAAAGTATAAAACTCATTATATAGGAACATGCCAATATGTCTCTGGTATCCTTTAGCCTTTAATGATATCCTGCTTTTCCAGATATAGATTTTGTATCTGCCGGGCTTATATTTCCTGATTCCTTTTACTTCTAAAGGGGTTGTCTGCAGTTTTGAGTTGTTGGTATATTTTTTTGAAGTTCTGTTGAAATTCTTTAGGGCAAAATAAAAGTTATTCGATAAACTATTCTTCCAGCATTATTTCCATCCCATTCTTTTTCAAAAAACCGTAAGTCTATTAATTTTCGGGGGAAGCATTTTTCAAAAACCATATCGTCTAAAAAACTTCAACATCTTCATTTGAAATAGTTTTTAATATTTTTTCTACTTCAACAATGGCCAGTTGCTTTTGATTTTTTTTACTGATATTAATGTGCATTTAAAGTTTTCGTGCAAAAAGAAGACGAGGAGACACATAACAACGAAGATTATAAATCCCTCTATACAGAAAACACCAAATACAAAACAAAACACACTCGAACGTCTTTGCGATCCCGCCCTGATGAGGATTTGAATGAAAAGATTGTTACGGGGGGAGAAGTAATCTTTCCTTTGCCAACCGCAAGGACTGCCTCACTACTTTGGCAATCCCTCTCTCAATTAAGCGTTCTATACGTGGTTCGCAGAGACGCGCAAGGGTGATGCTGATTTTGTAATCTTTGTGATAATGCAAGATTTCATGTACCCGTATGCACCCGTATCACTATCAACATATTTTCACCCCCAATACTTAAAATCAATCTTATACGACCACCAACTCATAAAATTTTTCGGGTTGCAGGTATTTATTGGCAAGGGACTGAATATCTTCGGAAGTAATGCTTTTTATGGTGGCTACCGACTTGTCAAAATAATCATCTCCCAACTCATTAAGGAGTATGCTTTTCCATCTTCCAATAATGTGAAACGGTCCGTCGAGGTCGCCAAGCAGGGTGCCGATAAGGTAATTTTTCACTAATAATAATTCATCATCCCCTACAGGTTCGTTTCTCAACCTTTCCATTTCCCTGTATACTTCGGTGATAGTAGCCTCGCAGACTTCTGTGCCAGCTTCTGTACTGATCATCCAGGCACTCCGCTGTACATGATTTTGCAGATAGCTGTAGATACCATATGTATAGCCTTTGTCTTCCCTGATATTACCAGAAAGCCTTGAACCGAAATATCCTCCAAAGATGGTATTCAATACCTGTGCTTTAGTAAAATCAGGATGATGACGGTTGGGGAAATCCGAAGCTATGCGTATTGCCCCCTGCACGCCCTTACTATCGTTTGAAATTCGGTATTTATGATTAACGGCAGGTATGATTTTATGCTCTGCTTCAGGGACGGCATTACGGTTCAGGGGCAGGTCACCAAAGTTTTTATTGAGTTGTGTTATGATGTCGGCAGGAAGCTTACCGCCAACAAAAATCACACAATGTCCGTTTATATAATAATCCCTGAAGTAGCTTTCCAGTTGTTCTCTGTGAAGCGCATTATATGCTGCTTCCGAACTGTATCGCCCATAGGGATGGTCAAATCCATACAGGTATTCATCAATAAGACGGTTGGCAATAAAATCGCACTTGCTGAGATTTACTTCAAGCTTTTGTTTCATGTTTTGTCTGTAAATATCCAGTTCATCCTGGGGGAATACAGAAGTTGTGATGATCTCCCTGATCATGGGAAGCAATTCATTCAAATGCCGGGTCAGGCTATGTAAATTGACTGTGGCAGTTTCGCTGTAACAGTTCCTGTTCAAATAGGAGCCATAATATTCAAAATGCTCATTAATGGCAAAAGCAGAACTGGAAGTTGTACCATTTTTCAACAGGTGATTGGTTGATGCAGCTAACAGGTTAACAGGTTCATACCAGGTTCCCGCATGAAAAACCAGTTCCAGTTGAAGCACATCCTCCGCTCCGGCATTTATAGTGTATACGGGGACATTATTATCTAATAAAAATTTTTGACAAGGCTTAAGTTCAAGCGTATAATCAATCGCATCTTTTATTTGGGGGGCTAATTTTCTATTTACCATTTTAAGTATAAACTATTTATGCATTTGAGAAATAAGAAAACCGGAGATTTTAATTGCCGGCATAGTAATACATCGTATTGCTGTTTCCGGGATCAAAAATGGAAATAGCTTCTTTTTTAATATCAGCAGGGGTTACGCTTTGGTATTTCTGCAGCTCTTTATTAATCATGGAAGTATCTCCAAGCAGGGTATAAAAAGCAAGGCTGTTGGCCCTGTTCATCAGACTCATGTCTTCAAATGCAATCAGGCTTTCTGTTTTATTTTTTACTTTTTCCAACTCTTTTTCTTCTATCGCAGTTGATTTTATTTTTTCCAGTTCTTCTTCTATAGCTGCTTCGGCATCATGCATGCTTACCCCCTTCACAAGTTTTCCGTCTATAGTTAGCACCCCGGCGTCTATAGTTCCGAAATGATAACATTCAATATTGCTGAATAGTTGTTTCTCTTTTACCAGCGACTGATAAAGTCTTGAAGAAGCTCCGCCACCCAAAATTTCGGAAAGCAGGTCTGTAATATAATAGCGCTGATCGAGCCTGGGAGATATATGCCAGCATTTGTAAATAGCATCAATAGGCACTTTGGCATGAACTTCCAACAGGCGGGCTGTATGCTGCTTTGGCTCCTGAGGAAGATTGCGAATGTATTTATTACCAGAGGGAATATCGGCAAACCATTTTTCAGCAAGTTCTTTTACCTGGCCGGTAGTTACCTGGCCGGCTACTACCAGTATAGCATTTGCCGGTGTATAATGTTTGAAAAAGAATTGCTTCACATCATTGAGAGAAGCATTTTCAATATGACTCAGTTCGGCTCCAATGGTCATCCATTTATAAGGATGCGTTGTATATGCGAGGTTCCGCATTTTGTGCCATACATCACCATAAGGTTTATTCAGGTAATGCTCTTTAAACTCCTCACTGACTACTTTGCGCTGTACTTCAAGGCTCTTATCTCCAAATGCAAGACTTAGCATACGGTCACTTTCCAGCCAGAAAGCTGTTTCAATATTTTCTGCTGGTAACTGGCAATAATAGTTGGTAAGATCGTTGGTAGTATAAGCATTATTTTCGCCACCTGCAGCCTGTAGCGGTTCGTCATAAGTTGGGATATTGACAGAGCCACCAAACATGAGGTGCTCAAACAAATGGGCAAATCCTGTTCTACCAGGGTCTTCATCTCTTGCACCCACATCATACATTACATCTACCACGGCCATAGGGGTGGAATGATCCTCATGCACAATAACTTTTAATCCGTTCTGCAGGACAAACTGTTCAAAATGTATCATAGCAATAGTATTCTGCTTTAATCAAAATCAATTTACAAATATGAGAAATAAATTGGCTAATTGATAATTTGTATAACTACAGGATGCTTGCAGGCTTGAGGGTAAGAATAATAAGTTCATTATTGCGGTTTACAATAATCTTCATTTTCCTGTTTGTTGATTGCAGTATGTTTTTGTATTCCTGGATGTTGCCCGAAAAAATGTTGTCAACACTTACCATGATATCACCGGTTTGAAACCCTGCTTTCTCGGCAGGAGAGCCTTTAACTATATCTTCTACCATGACTCTGCCATTAATATCATAAATACTCAATCCGGTATATGCATAGTCAAACGGACTGTAATAATGAGTGTTGGGTATAAGATGTATTTCTTTTTTGGGATAATTAAAGGTTACATTAAACCTTCGTAGCAAATCATTACCTATCAACCCGGCCAGATAAGGATATGCTGTAATATTATAGGTGTCGTCAAAAATATATGTGGGCACTCTTCGGAAACGATATGGTCCTATACGCACTTCTTTAACTGTTGTAAGATACATTTCTGTTTTACCTCCCAGCCCCTCTGCCTGGGTCAGAAACCGTTTTTTCTTGGGCTTGAACACCATACTGTCTGATGCATAATCTTCAGATAATAAAAAGCATAGCCCTGCACCGGAATCAAAATAAAACCTTGCGGAGAACTTGTCATTATCACGAAATTTTGAAGAAATTATCGGGATGGAAGTAAGAAGGGGATTCAGCGTATATCCGCCCTTTTTATATTTGAAATCCCCTTTTGTATATACTGAAATCTCAAGGTTGTCATAATCGAGATGTACGATATAACGGCTCAGAAAACTGTATCCTATTATACCATCTATTTTAACACCATACACGCTGGTTAAAATTTCATAGTCGTTTACATGAAAATTGAGACTGTCAACGGTGAGCCCCGGAAGGTGCAGTGTGGCATTATACAGGAAATTTACTTTTCTTACCCCGGCAATACCCCGTATGGTGCGGGTGCTGGGCTCAGTCGGTATATTAAGTTCTACTACGGTAGTGGAATCCAGCGATATACCACCACTCCCTGTATCCAGAATAAAATTGAGGCTATCCTTATAATTGTTCACCTGTGCTTTCAATATCATCACCCCCCCGCTGAATTGCTGAAATTTAAAAGTAGTGATCAGCCTGGCAGGCTCACCGGAAAAAATCTCCTGACCGGCCAGTATTAAACCGGATAATTGTAAGCATATAATAACTATTATTGAAACAGCTTTCCCTTTCATATATGATCCCATAAATTTAGATCATTTGCAGTTTAAAATACAGACCGTTCATCATTCATATAGTTACTAAATTTGCTACTTATGAACCTGGCAGACATATTACAGAAAGCTCTTCAATTTGACTTTCTAACTGTTGAAGAAGGAATATATTTATACCAGCATACTTCGCTGGCAGAACTTATGTATGCGGCTGATGAATTACGAAAAAAACAGGTGCCGCATGAAAAAGTTACCTGGCAGATAGATCGCAATGTAAATACTACTAATGTTTGTATCGCCAATTGCAAATTCTGCAATTTTTATCGTATCCCCGGGCATAAGGATGCTTATATAACGGATATGGATACCTATCGGAAGAAGATAAAAGAAACCATTAAATACGGGGGTGACCAGTTGCTGCTTCAGGGCGGCCATCATCCCAAACTGGGATTAGAGTATTATACCACTACATTCAGGCAGATAAAAAATGAATTTCCGGATATAAAGCTACATGCCCTGGGCCCACCCGAGGTAGCCCATATTTGCAAGCTGGAAAAAATGAGCCATCACGATGTACTAAAAGCTTTGAAAGAGGCTGGAATGGATTCCCTGCCCGGAGCCGGTGCTGAGATTCTGATAGACCGCGTTAGGCGACTGATCAGCAAAGGGAAATGTGGTGCCCAGGAATGGCTTGATATCATGCATGAGGCGCACAAACTGTATTTAACCACCAGCGCTACTATGATGTTTGGCCACGTAGAGACTATACAGGAACGCTTTGAGCATCTTGTAAAACTAAGAGAAGTACAAAGCAGAAAACCGGCCGATGCAAAGGGTTTCCTGGCATTTATCCCGTGGACCTTTCAGGATGTGGATACGCTGCTTGCCCGGATCAGGGGGGTACACAACCTCACCTCCTCTGAAGAATATATAAGAATGGTTGCCCTGTCCCGCATCATGTTGCCCAATATAAAAAATATCCAGGCCTCATGGCTCACGGTAGGCAAGAAGACAGCACAAATTTGCTTACGTGCAGGTGCAAACGATTTTGGCAGTATTATGATTGAGGAAAATGTAGTAAGTGCCGCAGGTGCACCGCATAGATTTACCTACCGGTCAATGCAGGATGCTATACGTGAAGCGGGTTTTGAACCACAACTTCGTAACCAGCAATATGATTGGCGGGAAATTCCGGCGGCTATAGAGGAACAGGTAGTTAATTATTGAACATTCACACTATCGTACACTATTACTTTTTTCCACAGGTGCTCGCAGTCTTCTATAAACTTCAGGTGCAGGGGATCAACCTGGTAGCTGTCCTGATCTGCTTTATTTGCAAAAAGTGCCAACCACGATACGGAATAAGACCGGTCTATGACATCCCGGTTGGTATCTGCCGGCTTACCAATGTAAAAAGATCCAATGGTGGTAACAGCCGACAGTTTTTTTAATCCGGCAACCAAATCATCATAATCAGCCCTGCTTTCGGGGTTGTTGAGCCAGAAATAAACATGATGAACAAATGTGTACTGTGAATTTTTTTCCATATTTTTTATTTAGTGATTTATTTAATTTTTTTCAACCAGTCATTAATACCTTCAAAGATCTTTTGTGCTACTGCCGTCCTGAATTTCGCATTCAATATTCTTTTCTCATCTGCGGGGTTGCTTAAAAAGGCTACTTCTACCAGGCAGTTAGGGTAATCCGTAGGGCCATTTAATGAAAAATTAAATCCTCCGACATTACCAGCCTCTGTGAGTTTAAGTTCAAGCATTCGGGAGAGAATAGACTGGGATAAACTTCTAAATCCAATATAACGATAATAGGTACTCGTACCACTAATATGGGGGTTGCCCGATGAGTTAAGATGAACACTGATAAGCAGGTCGGGGTTCCAGGCTTTTAACATGCTTATACGTTCTGCCATACTCAAAGTAGTGTCGCTGGTACGCACCATAAAGGTTTTTACTTTGTATTTGCGCAGCAGCTTATTTAGTTCTGTAGCTATTTTTAGGGTATATTCTTTCTCTTTAATGCCGGATTGTACACCTGTTGCTCCAATATTTTCTCCGCCATGCCCCGCATCTATGGCGATCTTCAGCCGGTTGAGCGCCAGTGAGGATGGTTGTCTTTTTACTTTTATGATAAGCTTTGAAAGCACTGTATCATAAGAAATATTGTATCCCCAATGCTGGTTATGCTTTAGTTCAATGAATACCCGCATTACATCGTCTTCGGTTTGTTCGTACCAGGTGTTCTTTATTTCCTTCACCGATTGGTACTGAGATATCCAATTGCTATTGGAGGTGACCCCAAAAATATCAATCACAATCCGCGAGGGGTTTATTTGTTGTATACTACGGTAGGGGAGCCGCTCATCGAGAAGTATGGTAACATAATCTGCATTGGTAGTATCATCGCCATATATTTTCCAGCCGGCACTGAGATAATATGGCCGGGGAATTTTGAACGGAAGCCGTGATACATTTTCTTTAGGAATATAGGCTGAATGATTTCTGGACAACTGAACTTTATATTTTCCCTCTGCCGAATCAACTACCCGCATTACCACTCCGGAATCGAGATAGGTCATTTTAGCCCCACCGAGTCTGTCGTCTCCGAGGCCATACTCGAGATAAGGAAGCCTGCCAATAGTTTGTACCATTAATGGATGTGCTGCGGAGTCCTGACCGTTGCTTATGAATGGTAGAAACAGAAGAAGAAAAATTAAAAACTTTGACTGCATAAGCTGTGAAGATAAATCAAACCTGTTATTAAAAGAAAACCCCCCGGCAGGCTTTGCGGGGGTTTCTTACCGGCATTTGAAAATACCGGGTATTATAAACAATAGATGTGTTTTCAGTTTGTTTCGCTGCAAGCCTATGATTAACATAAGTATAAAACGGGACTGATGTTAATACTAAACTCCAGGCAATTGATTTATCTCAATCTGAATGGATCTGCATTTATCCTGCGAACATGAAAGGCATTAAAAAAGCCATCCCCAATGAGATGGCCTGATATCAAAATATAAAAACCAAGTAGATAAAAACCTGCAATAATTATTTTTCGATAATTACTTCTGTGCCTATGGGCAGCATATCATACAATTCATCCATATCGCTATACCTTACAGAGATGCAGCCGCTGGTCCAGTTTATAAATTTATCAATTACCCATTCTTCACTGGGGCGGGTACCATGTATACCAATTCCACCGCCTATTGTAGCTTTTTGGGGAATAGAACCAGAAGCCTTCAGCATTCTGAATTTTTCATAACTCTCTTTGGTAGGATAATCCAGCATCAGGAATTTGCCCCATTTCTTATGTACTTTTTTACCTATAATTTTAAAATGACCTTCTGGTGTTAACCTATCACCCTCCATACGTTTGTCATCCTGGCTTTTATTTCCAAAAACAACGGGATATGTACCATACCAGCCCTCCTCATCATATAACGTCATCTCGTAAGCGCTTTTCTTTATTACCACTTTAAAAGCACTGGCTGGTGGGGTGGATAAAGTCTTCTTTTCCGATGAAACGGAAGTGTCAATATCTGCTGTATTGTTGCACGGAACTGCTGCCGGTATACGCTTAAACCCCTGAAAGCTAAAGCACATTGTTAGTGCAAGGAAGGATACAAAAATTCGGATAGGATTAATCATGGTTTATAACAATTAAGCGTATAAAAAAACGGGTATAGAAAATAAATATTTTCCCTTATTGTTTTCTTTACCTTTTGTTATTGCACAAATTAAAAGCCGGGAATTGTTAAGTGAGATTCTTATTTATTGTGATAATGTTAAAGATGATAAATTGTATAAATCCTGTATTACAACCCTGCCTTCAGTTGCAGTAAAAAACTTTTAAGCTTTTCAAGGCGTTGTATCAATTCAAAATTTTGCTGAGCTTTTGATTTGTTCTTTTTAAGATATTCTTTTGCCCCTTCAATAGTATATTTTCGCTGCCTTAAAAGGTGGTGTATGAGTTGAAGGTTTTTGATATCTTCCGGTCTGAAGTGGCGGTCGCCTTTTCTGTTTTTGCGTGGTTTTATAATATCAAATTCGGTTTCCCAATACCGCAGCAATGAAGCATTAAGATGAAACATGGACGATACCTCGCCTATACTGTAGTATTGCTTTTTAAAAAGTATTTCGTCCGGCGGGATTTCTATCATTTCCAGTTCTGCATTCATTTCCTTCAATGACTTGCGCCCTCGTTTGCCCTTTTTCTGTATAACGTCAACGCTTTTTTTTGCAGGGGCTGTAATTAAGGTTATTGGCTTTTCTTCTGCAATGATCTCTTCAGGCTCCTCTGGAACTGTCAGGACGTCAATGGACTCCGCTTCTGTGTCAGCAGCAGCTATATGATCTCCGGAGGGCTTAAGCACCGGTTCCGGTTGTTCAGATGCGGCAAATAGGTCCAACTGCTTATACATATTGCTAAATTAATAGTAACCGGAGAGAAAAGTATCTTTAAATTATCAACAATTTAGTCGAAACTCTGATTACCCGAAGCAGCCATTTTAAGTATGCGGTCAAACTGTTCGGGAGTGAGGTCGTTGTAAAAGAAATAAACAGGGTCTATATGCTGCCCGTTTTTATGTACTTCGTAATGTACATGGGGGCCGGTAGACTTACCTGTACTGCCTACCCAGCCTATCAGTTCGCCGCGTTTTACACGCTGCCCGGATCTCACTTTTATTCTATACTGATGGCCATATAGTGTTTCATAACCATAGCCATGATTAATGACTACATAATTGCCATACCCGTTGCCGGTATTGCCCGCCAGTTTTACCACGCCATCGGCGGTAGCATATATGGGAGTACCCTGGGGCGCGGAAAAGTCAAGCCCGGCATGCATTTTAACAGTTTTGTACACAGGGTCAATACGATATCCAAATCCAGAAGCAATACGGCTGAGGTCTTTGTTGCTTATAGGTTGAATTGCCGGGGTAGCCGCCAGAAGTTTTTCCTTGTTCTTGATCATCTGTTCTATGTCATCATACGACTTTTTTTGAACTGCCATCCTGTTATCAAGGTTATCAATTATTGCTGCTACAGAGTAGGCCAGTTCATTATCTTCCATTCCTTCCGTTAGTTTTACCTCCTTTTGTTTTTCCATTCTTTTGGCCCGTGCACTGTCAGGAATAGGATTAGCCTCAAAAATTTCCCGGTAAATATGATTATCTCTTTTTTCAAGATCGGCTACCTGTTGCTGCATGGCTTTTACCTTGGTATTGAGCAATACATAATCTTCCCTGATCCGCTGGTTTTCCTGGCGCATCAGCATTTCCTTGGGAGAGTCCAGCAACTGGAAGCCGAGCATCACGATAATAAGTGCGGTAACGGCGGCGGCAGCCAGAAAACCCAGTATGCGCAGTAGTTTTACCCTGAACGGCACTACTAACTTTTCGTATCGGAGTGTGTTGGTATTGTAATAATATTTTATTTTTTTCATCGCCGGTAGACTGGAGCGGGTTTTGCTTACGCGCAAAAATCCAGCCATAATTTAATTACCTTCGCAACCGCCGTTAAAACGGGGTAGAGGCAAATATAAAATTTAATGTTTCAAAAGACAGAAAAAATATAAACGCATAAAACCATGACTTCTGTAGAGATACGGCAGATTTTTCTTGATTTTTTTAAAAACAGAGAACATCAGATTGTTCCATCGGCTCCTATTGTAGTGAAAAACGACCCCACACTTTTGTTTACCAACGCTGGCATGAACCAGTTTAAAGATTATTTTCTCGGCAATAAAAAATCGCCATATTCCCGTGTTGCAGATACTCAAAAATGCCTTCGGGTAAGCGGTAAGCATAATGACCTGGAAGAGGTGGGTGTAGACACCTACCATCACACTATGTTTGAGATGCTGGGCAATTGGAGTTTTGGCAACTATTTTAAGAAAGAAGCGATAGCATGGAGCTGGGAATTGTTGACATCAGTATATAATATACCCAAGGATCGCTTATATGTTACCATTTTTGAAGGTGATGAAAAAGAAGGGCTATCCAGAGACGTTGAATCATATACCGAATGGAAAAAACATTTACCGGAGGATCGTATTTTAACCGGGGGAAAGAAGGACAATTTCTGGGAAATGGGAGATACCGGACCCTGCGGACCTTGCACCGAAATTCATGTAGATTGCCGGAGCGATGAAGAAAGAAATACTGTTGATGGGAAAACGCTGGTAAACAACGACCATCCCCAGGTTATTGAAATATGGAACAATGTATTTATTGAATTTAACCGCTCAAAGAACGGAACCCTTGATCCGTTGCCTGCGAAGCATGTAGATACCGGAATGGGATTTGAACGACTGGTACGTGTGCTACAGGGTAAAAAATCCAATTACGATACCGATGTGTTTACCGGTACTATTGCTGCTACTGAAAAAATCACCGGGAAGCAATATGATTTTGGTGATAGCCGGCAGGCCATTGCCTTTAGGGTAATAGCAGATCATATCCGTGCTATCAGCTTCACTATTGCAGACGGGCAGCTACCTTCTAATACAGGCGCCGGGTACGTAATACGAAGGATACTTAGGCGTGCAGTACGTTATTATTATTCTTATCTGCATTTCAAACAGCCATTGCTCTTTCAATTAGTGCATTTAATTGCACAACAATTTGCAGAAGTTTTTCCCGAACTGAAAAAACAGGTTGATTTTGTAAGCAAAGTGGTGCATGAAGAAGAAGAAGGTTTTTTAAGAACCCTTGAAAAAGGGCTTAAGCGTATAGACGACATCGTTTCCGCTGTGAAACAGCAAAAAAATACAGGTTCGCTAATTTCGGGAAAAGATGCTTTTGAACTGTACGACACTTACGGTTTTCCTCTTGATCTTACCAGGCTTATTGCTGCTGAAAACGGGCTGACAATTGATGAACCTGGTTTTCAGAATGAAATGAACGAACAGAAAAATCGCTCCCGGGTTGCAACAGCTATTGATACAGAAGATTGGATATATGTCAACAAGACTGATAAAACTTCTTTTGTGGGATATAATGACCTGCTTGTAGAAACAAGAGTAGTAAAATATCGCAAAGTAAAAGCAAAAGGAAAAGAACAATACCAGGTCGTTCTGGAAACAACTCCATTTTATGCTGAAAGCGGCGGACAGGTAGGCGACAAAGGCTTCCTGCAGTTTGGAGAGGAGAAAATTGAAGTTAGCGATACGAAAAAGGAAAATGATCTCATCATCCATTTTATGGATACTTTGCCGGCTGATATAACATTACCGGTTAGCGCGTCAGTGAATTGGGAGCAGCGGTTATATACCATGTACAACCATACCGGCACACATCTATTGCATGCCGCGTTGCGTCAGGTTTTGGGAAAACATGTAACCCAAAAGGGATCCCTTGTATCGCCCGATACACTGCGATTTGACTTTTCGCATTTTGCCAAACTAACTGATGAAGAGATCAGGGAAATTGAATTGCTGGTTAACCGGAAGATACGGGAGAATATTCCGGTTGTTATTAAAGAAATGCCAAAGGAAGAAGCGCTGAAACTGGGAGCTATGGCCTTGTTTGGTGAAAAATATGGAGACAGGGTAAGAGTAGTTATAACCGACCCCTCCTTTTCCATAGAATTGTGCGGAGGAACGCATGTTGGAAATACCGGTATGATTGGTTTGTTCATCATTGTAGCGGAATCTGCTGTGGCAGCAGGTGTGCGGCGTATAGAAGCACTGACCGGAGCCGGTGCAATTCGATATATTTTTGAAAAAATCAATAGTTATAAAAATATTGGGGAATTACTAAAAGCAAAAGAACCGCTAAAAGCTATTGAAAAACTCATAGAAGAAAAAAATACCCTGCAAAAAAGAATTGAGGGACTTGAAGCAAGGCACCTGGTGCAATTGCGAAATGAACTTCTTCAAAAAGATGAAATCGTTAATGGTATTACTTTTATAGGGGATATATTACAGGTAAGCCAGCCGGATGCTTTGAAAAAAATTTGTTTTGATTTAAAGAATAACCTTCGCGATTATGTTGCGGTGCTTTGCGCCAATATAGATGGCAAACCTTATGTAGCCATTGGTATGTCGGATGTAGTGGCTGCTGCAAAACAGCTCGATGCCGGAAAAATGATCAAAGAACATGTGGCGCCATTGATAAAAGGCGGTGGTGGCGGTCAGAAAACGCTGGCAACAGCCGGCGGACAGGACATATCAAGATTACATGATGTGATTGCCAAAATAAAATCACTACTGTAATTGTGGTACTGTGTATGTTATTGAATTGCTAATGTGTTTTTCACAACACTTTTGCCTCACATATCTGTTGAACTAATTAACTATGCCATATTTGCATACTTATTGCATATGGTGCAGTTATTGTGGTTTAAAAAGAAAATTATTTATTATGGCTAACGTAAACATTGGAATCACAGAAAGAAACCGGCAGGCGGTTGCAGAAATTCTCAACCAAATTTTGGCCGATGAACACATACTCTACAACAAAACAAGAAGCTATCATTGGAACGTTGAAGGTTCAAGTTTTATGGAATTACATAAACTCTATGAAGCACAATATAACGAACTGGCAGAGATCATAGATGAAGTCGCCGAACGTATTCGTACCATAGGACATTTTGCAGAAGGGCGGTTGTCGCACCTGCTAAAGTTAACTTCACTGGAAGAACCTGAGATTCCAGTTGCTTTTAACGAACAAATACCTAACCTGGATGCAGACCATGAACAGATTATTGTTAATCTGCGTAAACAGATAGAAGATTTTAATGAAAAATACAAAGATATCGGTAGTAGTGATTTCCTAACCGGATTACTGAAGCAACACGAAAAAATGGCCTGGATGCTGAGATCTTACCTGGGATAGGTATGATAATTAAACAACAGGAAGATCTGTTTTGATTTTACTTACCTGGTGTTCCCTGCACGCTTCGTTTCACTGAAACACAAAAGGGAAGGTACAGTTTTAATAATCGCAACGATTTTTGTTCGTACAAGATGGTTCGAAGCCCGGAGGAATATACGCAGAGAAGAAGAAAGAGAAATGTGAACAAACCTTCCCCTTTGTGTTCACTGTGAGAAAGCTCTGCGCTCTTTACGGTAAAAAATGCCTCCCGGTAAGCAGGGTTTGTGATGACAAAATATCAAACGACTAATTGGAATACGCCCCATAGACACTTAATAGACCTACAATCCCGAATTTATACTTATCTTCAAAAAGGACTCTTTAAGTATTTATTCGAAAATAGAGCTGTGAATGACCACAAAAAATCAATTGGGGCTTTTTTCGCTTACTATAATTGTGGTCAGCCTTATTATCGGTATGGGAATATTTGGCACTCCTGCTAAGGTTGCCGCTACCTCAGGCACCTCATTAATTTTTTTTGCAGCCTGGATGGCAGGCGGACTGATCGCTCTTTGCGGGGCGCTTACTTATGCCGAGATTGGTATACGCTTGCCCGCTACTGGCGGATATTACAAGATATTCTCAGAATGTTATCACCCTTCCATTGGGTTTACTGTAAATGTACTTATTCTTATCAGCAATGCTGCGTCGCTGGGTGTGGTTGCTCTTATTGGGTCGGATTATGTGAGCGACCTTTTATTCGGTGCACCTTCGGGTCAGGTATTCAATGTGATGGTTGCTCTCGTTGCCGTATGTCTTTTTTACATGGTCAATTTTATGGGTTTAAGCACCAGTTCGGAAATGCAAAATATTATGACGGTATTAAAACTCGCTGTTATGCTCCTGCTTATTGCGAGTATTATGAGAGGTATAACCATTGCCCCGCATGGCTATTTGGGAAATGCCCGGGTGTACAATACAGGTGACTATAGCGGACTGACGTTGTTCTTTATAAGTCTTGTACCAGTGTTTTTTTCTTATGGCGGATATCAGCAAACCATCAATTTTGGAAACGAAATAAAAAATACAAACATATTGCCGAAGGGAATTATTACCGGAATAATCGTAACCATAATATTATATGCAGGCATAAACTACGCTTATACAAGGGTGATAGGTTTTGAGGAAATGAAGAACGCGTCTGCCATTGGTGCACTGCTTTGCGAAGCATGGTTTGGCGCTACAGGCGCAAAGTTTTTTGACATGCTCATGTTCCTCTCGGTGCTGGCTTATGTTAATGTAACCCTGATGAGTAATCCCAGAGTAATGTATGCGATGAGCGAAGATAAGGTGCTGCCAAAATTTTTTTCCATACGTCATCCCAAAACCCAGGCGCTAACCGGAGGGTTAACGGTGTTTGCAGCATTGACTATTATCATAACTTTTCTTGGAAAAGAAATTGACAATATACTGGGCTTTACCATGTTTTTAGATGGTATTGGTATGAGTGTATCTGCAGCAACAATATTTATACTGCGAAAAAGAAAAAAAAATCAAAGTGCAGTAAACGGCACCTGGGTGAGGTGGACGCCATTTCTGGCAGGTGTATTTGTGCTATCCTATACTGGTATTGCCATTGCAGTGATTATAGATAAACCAATGGCTGCACTATCGGGTGTTGTACTTTTATTATTCTTTGCATCGCTGTATTTCATATTCTATCACAAAAAGCAAAAACTTTCGTAATGGATGTTTCTTATATAATTAATGAATTAGGCGAAGAAAGGGAGTCTTATTTCAATGCAGTGGCCCCTCCCATTATACAAACCAGCAATTTTGCCTGCCGCAAAGTAGATGATATGCGCAAGCTTTTTGAAAATGAGTATAGTGGCTACCTGTACAGCCGGGGACTAAACCCAACCGTAGATATTCTGCGCAAAAAACTTGCTGCACTCGATGAGGCGGAAGATTGCCTTGTTTTCAACAGTGGCGCTTCGGCAATTTATGCGGCTGTAGTGGCTAATGTTGCATTGGGTGACCATATAGTTTCGGTAAGCAAACCCTATACCTGGGCACAAAAGCTGTTTAATCATATACTTCCCCGGTTTGGTGTAACAACAACTTATGTTGATGGTAAAGACATAAAGAGCTTTGAACATGCCATTCAGCCCAATACAAAAATCATTTATCTCGAATCACCTAACTCCTGGAGTCTTGGTCTGCAGGACCTTGCAGCAGTAGCAGCACTGGCAAGATCCAGAGATATCCTTACTATTTGTGATAACAGCTACTGCACACCTTTATATCAAAAACCCCTGGCAATGGGCATAGATTTAACGCTGCAGTCTGCTACAAAATATATTGGTGGTCACAGCGATGTGGTAGCCGGTGTGCTTTGTGGCAGTACCGCCATGATGCAAAAGATATTTAATAATGAGTATTGCACGGCGGGGCTTGGGGTTACACCTTTCCATGCCTGGCTTCTTATACGAGGGCTTAGAACCCTTCCTATCCGGTTGCAAAAGGTTACGGAAAATACTAAACGGGTATTGCAATTCCTGAAAGAACATCCTAAAGTTGATGGTATTATATTCCCGTATGATGAAAGTTTTCCGCAATACGATTTAGCTACAAAGCAAATGAAGGGCGCCTGTGGGCTGTTGTCATTTTACTTAGATGTAAAAAAAATTGATGATATCGTTGTGTTTTGCGAAAGCCTTAAACATATTCTTATGGCAGTTAGCTGGGGCGGATATGAATCACTAATCATCCCCGGCTGTGCATCTGTAAAGGAAAGCAATTATGATATTACAAAAAAAAGCCAACGGATGCTGAGGTTATATGTAGGACAGGAAGAGCCGGAATATATTATTAATGACCTCCGGCAGGCGTTAAATAATATATAACAGGTTTTGTCAAATGTTTTTTTAGTTGAATATTTGTAGAATAAATGGTATTTAAAGTTGATATCTGCTCAAAGGGTACCATTTTCAATTATAACTTTCATGAGAAAATATGTTATTTATTTTACGATTGCAGGCATCGTATTTGCTAACCTTTCGGTGCACGCACAAGATAATACCCGGTGGGATCTGCGAAAATGCGTGGAATATGCGATTGAAAATAATGTATCTGTTCGTCAGGCAGATATCCAGTCAAGGGTTTCCGCCATTTTACTTAAAGAAAGCAGACTTCAGCAAATACCTTCTCTCAATTTTACAGGCAATCATGGTTTTCAGTTTGGCAGGTCGCTGGACTATACTACAAATACTTACAGCGATAATAATGCCATGTATCAGCAGTTTGGCTTAAACACCCAGGTAAATTTATTCAACTGGAACAGCCAGCGGAATACCATAAAAGCTAATGAACTGAACAGGCAGGCGGATGAAGCTGCCGTTGACAAAGCCAAAAATGACATCGCTTTAAATGTAGCACGGCAATATCTGTTGGTGTTACTTGATATAGAACAGGCAAAAGTTACCGAAATACAACTGCAGCAAAGCGAGGCCCAACTACGGAATACTCAAATGCAGGTAGATGCAGGTGCGCTACCGGAATTAAACGCTGCTGAATTAGCGGCACAGGTAGCACGGGACAGCGCTAATTTAACTACTGCTCAAACCACAATTGAAGTAGATAAACTTACATTGAAAGGCTTGATTAATTTACCTGCTGATGCAGCCTTTGAACTTGATGTGCCCCCTGTTGATCAGATACCGCTTGATAATATCCTGGAAATATCCCCTGCAGAGATTTATACGATGGCAATGCAGTCGCAGCCACAGATAAAAGTGAATAATCTACGCCTTCTTGCCTCTAAAAAAACTTACAATGTTGCCCGCAGCAGACAGTATCCCACCATATCTGCGTTTGGTCAGTTAGGTTCCCGCTTTTTTGCTCCATTCAAATCAACGAATCAGATTCCCTTAGGCGTGTATCCCAATGAAAATATCTATGTATTGAACGGTGCAGATAAACTCCCTGTGTATTTCCCGCAAACCGGAATTGTAACCAGCAAAAAAAGCTTTGGTAGCCTTTGGTCGGATTATGGTGCACAGATAAAAAATAATTTTGGGCAGTCTGTAGGTATCGGCTTAAGCATTCCTATTTTCAATGGATGGACTGCCAGGGCAAATATTGAAAGAGCGAAAATTGATATTAAAAACAAAGAACTCATTGCAGAACAGGATACACTTAAACTGAAGCAGGATATATATACTGCCTTTAACCAGGCAAGAGGTTCTTTTCAAACTTTTATGGCTAGACAAAAAGAAGTAGCAACTGCTGAGCGATCATTTGACCTGGCAACAAAACGCTACCAGATAGGAGTTATGCAAACCATTGAATGGCTTACCAATCAGGCAAACTTATATAGTGCACGTATAAATTTACTTATAGCCCACTTTGATTATGTATTTAAAATGAAAGTACTCGAGTTCTATAAAGGACAGGGTGTTAAATTATAAACGGCTACCTAATACATTATTATTATGAATAAAAAACTGCTTTGGATCATTGTCATTTTGGCCGCGCTGGTTGTGTTGCTGATCGGCTTGAAGAAGGCCGGCGTAATAGGAAAGGATGAAGGCACAAAAGTATCGGCAGAAAAAGTAATCCGTAGGAATATAACAGAGATAGTAACTGCCAGCGGAAAAGTATATCCTGAGGTAGAAGTAAAAATCAGCCCTGATGTTTCAGGCGAAATAACAGCCCTGAATGTTGAAGAAGGAGACAGTGTACACAAAGGGGAGGTGCTGGCACGTATATACGCCGATATTTATGCCACGCAGCGCGACCAGGCTGCAGCGCAGGTAGCAGGTCAGCAATCGCTTGTTGCCAATGCGAAAGCACAGCTTGAAGCTTTGAAATCTGCACTTGATTTTGCCAAAACTACTTATGACAGGCAAAAACAATTGATGACAGATAAAGTAATTTCAAAAGCAGAATTTGAACAGGCGCAAAATACACTAAATACAGCCCAGGCCAACTACGATGCTGCACTTCAAAGTATACGAAGCAGCGAAGCCCAGGAAAAAGGCGCCGCTGCCAATCTCCAAAAGGCAAATAAAGACCTTAGCAGAACTGAATTGCTCTCTCCAATGACGGGAGTCGTTTCATTGCTGAATGTAAAGAAAGGTGAAAGAGTGGTGGGTAATTCTATGATGGCAGGTACTGAAATGATGCGCATTGCCGATATCAGCGTATATGAAATAAGAGTGGAGGTTGGTGAGAATGATGTGCAAAAAATCAATTTGGGGGATACTGCTATAATTGATGTTGATGCATACAACGACCGGAAATTTAAAGGGTTAGTTACGCATATTGCAGCAAGCCAGAAAGGTGCTGCTACTCAAACAGCCTCCTCCTTATCAAGTAGCACCGATGTTACCAATTACGAAGTGCGAATCAGGATTTTGCATGAATCATATTCCGATTTGTTTGATCCGGCACATCCCAAAAAATTTCCTTTCCGCCCGGGTATGAGTGCGAGTGCAGATATTCAAACCAAAACACATCATAATGTTTTATCGGTTCCAATTAACGCAGTAACTACCCGCGACAAAAATGATACCGCTAGCGTTGCTTCTAAAAATTCTGTTACCGCAAAAGATAACGGTAACACTACTGAGAAGAACTCCTCTGTTGGGGATTCGCAATCAGCAGTCACCAATGCTATGCTTGAAGTTGTTTTTGTAGTGCAGAAAGATAATACTGTTAAGCTTGTTCAGGTAAAAACCGGTATACAGGATATAAATTATATTGAAATAATCAGTGGACTTAGCGAAGGGGATGAAGTGGTTACCGGCCCTTATACTATCATTAGCAAAACGATTAAGAACGGTACTAAGGTAGTGGTTGTCCCCAAAGATCAATTGTTTGAAGAAAAGAAGTAAAAGGGTTTATTGTTTGAAGTTAATTGTTTGAAAGTTAGCAACCACAACAAAGAATTTAAATGTTTGAGGCCTACTTTTGTGCTTCAAACATTTTTATTTTATGCAATTCGGGATAATCGGAAGCGGTAGCTGGGGAACGGCATTAGCAAAAATGCTTACAGATAATGGTAATTCCATCAACTGGTGTGTACGTAGTTCCGAAATACTAAACCATATAAAAAAGAGATATCATAATCCCAATTATCTTACTTCAGTTGCATTCAACACCAAATTGTTATCGCTGTTTACAGAGCCGGGAGAGTTAATAGCAAACTCAGATCATGTTGTAATCGTTACCCCTTCTGCTTATACCACATCACTCTTCAACAGGATAACAGCCAGAGAACTTGCCGGAAAAAATATTATTTCTGCAGTAAAGGGGATGATTCCGCAACATAATCTGCTGCTGAATGAATTCCTCAAAAATAAATACAGGTTCAATATTGAAAACTATTTCACCATCATGGGGCCCTGCCATGCTGAAGAAGTAGCAGCAGAAAGACTCTCCTATCTTACCTTCTCCGGAGTAAACATTTCTACTGCCAAACTAATAGCAGGCAATTTCAGTACGCCATATATCAATACCATTATTAACAATGATATATATGGAGTACAATATGCCGCCATACTTAAAAACATTTATGCCGTGGCCTCGGGGATTGCCCATGGCCGGGGTTATGGCGACAATTTTCTCAGTGTACTGATCTCCAATGCCGCAGATGAGATGGCAGGCTTTTTAAGAAAAGTAGGGATTAGAAATATTAAAGTGGGGGTGCATAAAGCTGCAAAACTCAATGAACGCAAATCACCCAATTATGCAGCTTCGGTGTACCTCGGCGATCTGCTGGTAACCTGTTATTCGCCCTTTAGTCGTAACCGTACCTTCGGAAGTATGATCGGAAAGGGATATTCTGTTTCATCAGCACAAATTGAAATGAAAATGGTAGCTGAAGGGTATAATGCCAGCAAGAGTATTCATAATATCAATAAAGAAGTGCTTGCCGAAATGCCTATTGCAAATACTGTATATGAAATACTTTGGAAGAAACTCCCGGTAAACAGGGGATTGAAGAAAATAGAAGATTGTTTGGTTTAAGGGTTTATAAGATTGCTAACAAAACAATGCTTAATTTCATGTTTCAAAATATTGCATCATGCGTTGTATTGTAGTGGTTGCCATATTATTTTTTTCCTTTTCGCTGCAGGCGCAAACAATGTTACCTGTAAACATAATGGGTTATCATAGTCCGCTCTCATTAGCTAATAAAGGCCTGGTTGCAAATAATATTTCAAACAAGAATTGGTTTCTTAGTTCATACAGTACTATAAATGCAGGGTATATTTTTTTCAAAGGAGGAAGCACCAGTTATATCTCAGCTCCTATGGGTATTCAGTTAAACAGGAGGCTGAATAACAACTTCTACGCTTTTGCCGGTTTATCGGTTAATCCCACGTATCTCAACTTCAATCAGCCTATACCACTTTCAGGAATGCAAAAGGGCTACTACCCTAATGGCATGTTTGGCACAAATAAATTTGGTGTTTACCCCCGGGCAGAACTCGGGCTAATGTATATCAATGATGAAAAAACATTTTCCGTTTCTGGTAGCATTAGCGTTCAGAGAGGCGGCTATACCGGGTTTCCTTATCAGCCGAAAAGTGTGCAAGTAAATGAGGTGAACCGTGAGCGGTGAGATTTTTCGTTTTTCGTTTCATGTTTTCCGTTTGTCGTTTATCGTTCCCCCCTTCTCCTCTCAAATCCAGTTCTATTTGAAAGAATTATGACAATTGTGTGATAAAAGTAAAAGAAGGAGTTCTCAATTTTGCGGATTGTCATGAAGTTGCAATTAAGCTTTATTATCTTTCTACTATTTTTTTACTCATTTCCGTTGTATGCACAGGATTCGCTGCATCGCGGCCCTGTGAATCAGCTGCTACGGGATACTTCAGTAAATGGAAATGAAATGCTGAACGAAGTGGTGGTTACTGCTACCCGCACAGAAAACAGGGTTTCTAATATCCCCCTTCCCATTCAGGTAATAAGTGCAGCAACCATCAGACAATCCGGGGCTCAACGGCTGATAGATATTTTACAAATGCAAACCGGGTTGATGATTGCTTCCAACCCCCTGGGTACCGCGCTTCAGGGTTACCCCAATCCATTTGGCGATGGTATTCAAATGCAGGGATTGGATCCTGCTTATACATTAATATTAATAGATGGAGAACCTGTTACCGGACGAAATGCCGGTATAATTAACCTGGGAAGAATAGCTGTTGGAAATATAAAACAAATTGAAATTTTAAAAGGCCCGGCTACCAGTTTGTATGGGTCAGATGCACTGGCTGGTGTTATTAATATCATTACAGACAATCCCCAGAAAAATGATTTCAACTTTCAAAGCTATTATGCTACCAATAATACCCTGGGGTTAACCGGATCTGCTAACCTAAAAACTAAGAAAGCAGCCTGGCAGATTTTTGGCAAAAGATACAGCAGCGACGGTTATGATTTCGATAAAAATATTTACGGACAAACCGTAGATCCCTTTACGGATTACAGCTTTAGTGGCAAAATGATATACGATTTTAGTGACAATAGTAATTTACTGGCTTCTGTACGCTATTCATCAGGTAAACAAAAGAATGCCTATCTCATTTATCCTGACAATAGTGTAGTAGCGGTTGGGGGCCATACCATAGAAGAAGATAAAAGCATATTTCTGCGGTTTAAAAACCGGGTGCATAATCTTATTTCATATTCCGTTCAGGTGTATGGGGCTAATTATGCTAACAACGCCAATGTATATTACAAAAATGACGGCGCATTATTTGATCATATCGGGCTAAGTCAGACCCTTATCAAACCAGAGATTCAGTTGAATATAGGAAAAGACCCCAAATCCCTGTGGATGACCGGTGTGGGGTACAATTGGGAAAAGATAAGTTCGACTCGATACGACAAAGTGCATCAGCTTAATTCGTGGTATCTATTCGGGCAAAAGCAATGGGTGTTTAATAACGCCAATATCATAACAGGCCTTCGGTATGACAAGAATGTACTCTATAAGGCACAACTAAGTCCTAAGATTGCATTCGCCTATAAATTCACCCCTGAATTTATTCTAAAAGCCAGTGTGGGAACAGGATTCAAAGCACCGGATTTCAGGCAGCAGTTCCTGAATTTTGATAATGCAATGGTCAATTATAATATCATAGGCGCCAGGGAACTGGGGAATGTATTGCAGGACCAGATAAATAAAGGGTTGCTGGAAGATAATGAAGACGTGAGACGATATATGATACCGGTAGAATTGAAACCCGAACAATCAGTTGGAATTAACCTCGGCTTTGATTATACCCTGAAGGTGAATACCGTTTTTAAATTGAATGTATTTAGAAATGACATTTCCAATCTGATAGAATCGTACAGTCTGCCCTTCATCTCAAAAAACGGAACCGGTTTTTTTTCTTATAAGAATGTAAACCGGGTATTTACAGAAGGTGCTGAACTTACGATACAACACCGGTTCAATAAGCAGTTTTCGATGAACCTGTCTTATCAATACCTGATAGCAAAAGATAAAGAAGTGATCCGTGAATTGAAAAATGGGGAAATCTATAAGAGAGATCCGCTTACCAATGTAAGCAGCCCGGTGGATTTAAGCGATTACAAAGGATTGTATAACCGGAGCAAACACTCAGGCAATATCAGTATCAGATATAACAATGATAAATTAAAGGGCAGTGTCATGATTTTTGCCAAATACAGAGGAAAGTTTGGATACAATGGATTGGATGGATTTAATGATGGGAACGATATCCTTGATGATGACCGAGAATTTATTAAAGGATTTACCCTCCTGAATATTAGTGCTACCAAAAACCTGGGCAGTCATATTGATATACAGGGAGGTATAGAAAACTTACTTAATTATACCAATAAGGTATATATGCCCAATATTTACGGGCGGATATATTTCGCAAACCTGAATTTTAAATTTTAATACTTCTGATTTTATGACAATGTTTAAGTTGAGTGCTTTATCGTTCGTTGCTTTAGTAATGGGTTTTGTATCCTGCAAAAAAGAAGATCAAAAGGAAGAAGTAACCCCGGCGGTTACTAAAACCGATTCTGTTCGCGCCTCCACTACAGGCAACTTTGCTTTCTATAGTTTTAAGGATGGGAAAGCAATAGAAGTGAGCGATTCTGCTACCACCAAATGGGATTTTGGGATTCGTTTTGTTAGCATCATTGTAAACAGTCATGCCAGTGGTCCGGGCAATGTGGGGGTGGTTACTGAAAAAGGAATATTCGACACTTACACTGTTGCACCCGAGAGCGGTTATGCTTATGATACCACAAGTTCCAAATTAGCTATTAATTCGGAAGTAACTGGGGGGTGGTATAACTATAGCGGTCCTCCCACTCACAGTTTTAGCCCCAAGGCAGGTATGTTTTTTGTGTTTAAAACAACTGATAATAACTACGTGAAAGTGGAAATGCTTTCTGCCCGTTATGAAGATTTTGTAGGCCCTATGCCTACGCATATATGGCATAAATTCCGTTACGTATATCAGCCAGACGGTTCAAGAGAGTTTAAATAATGAATTCTCTTATTAAATAATTCTCATAAAAGCCCCGTTATGGGGCATTTTTTATTGTAAGCGGGCTTCAAAAGTTGTGTTTGAAACCTAATATAAAACTTTTAATTTCGTTAAGTATAGCATCCTTTTAAACCCGTTTACCTTTTACACCAAATTGTATTTAAAATTGGACTAAATTAATGTAGCACTAATAGCTTATTTACTCAAAGATGCCGTGATGATTACAATTCAAAGAGAAAATAAGGTTATAAATGTACTTCAACACTCATGACTAAAAAGACGAATTTAAGAAAGATGTCCTTTGGGATACTGGATACTTTAAGAGGGGGTCCAATAAAAAAGCATCTGTCTGAAATAACTGCACTAATAAATGAGAAAGATGAATATGTGATACAGGCATATATTGACCATCGTATAAAAATATTATTGCAGCATGCAAAAAATTCTACAAAATATTATAGCCAGGCAAATATTGAAAAGGGATTAAGTGCTTTGCCCGTAGTTAATAAAAATATTATTCGTGAAAATATTGATGCATTTACTTCAAATAAATTTGATAGTAATACCCGCATTATGGCGCTTACAAGTGGCTCCACCGGCACACCGTTCAAGGTCTATTACAATAAGGATAAAAAAAACAGGAATACTGCTGACATGATATACTTTGGCGGACTTACAGGTTATCTTTTAGGGATGAAACTGTATTATATGAAAATCTGGACAAAGATCAACAGAAAATCCAGAATAAAAGCATGGAAGGAAAATATTGAAGCGGTAGATGTTACTCAGTTATCTGATGCAAACTTACCCATGTTGATAGAAAAGTTCAGATCCGAAGATGCTCCATTTGCAATACTTGGATATTCCTCCGCCCTGGAATCTGTTTGTCGTTATCTCAATAAACATCACCCGGGTATAAAGATTGCCAATGCCGTGTCTGTGATAACAATGTCAGAAGCACTAAATGAATATACTAAAATTGCAATTAAAAAATTCTTTGGCGTAAATGCAGTATCCCGGTATTCTAATATTGAGAATGGTATAATTGCTCAGTGCCTTCCAAATGGAGATGATTCGTTTTTGATTAACAGGGCAAGTTACCTGGTACAGGTGTTGGCGTTCGATAATGATGAGCCTGTTGCAATGGGCAGGCCAGGCAGAATTGTAATAACAGATTTTTACAATTTTGCAATGCCAATGATTAAGTATGATACCGGTGATGTTGGCGTTTTAGGGAAGAACGAAAAGGGACAATTGGCTTTGACAAGTGTAGAAGGCCGCCGGTTGGATATAGTCTATGACACCCAAGGCGAAATAGTTTCCTCTTTTTCAATAAACAATAATATGCTGTTGTTTCCTGAAATTAAACAATATCAGTTTATTCAGGTGGGCAAAACAAATTATATTTTTAAATTAAATCCTGATGGGAATTTTACCAGGGAACAGGATCTCATTAATGAATTTAAGACCTTCTTTGGCAATGATGCTGATATAAAAGTGGAATACGTTAAAGAGATTCCTTTACTTAGTTCGGGTAAACGAAAAATGGTTGTTAATATGATGAAACAGACCCTGTAATTGTATGTGATTG
The DNA here is from genome assembly GCA_018268105.1 of Bacteroidota bacterium. GTDB lineage: Bacteria > Bacteroidota > Bacteroidia > Chitinophagales > Chitinophagaceae > Agriterribacter. The sequence goes on from JAFDXG010000007.1 coordinate 33,376, forward strand.
ATGGGGCTATGTCACTGTTGCCACTACATATTATCTAATCAGGGTAATTGTGCCTTTCCTGGTAAATATTTCACCAGTATCACAGATAAACTCAATATAATATACATAAGTGGCGCCCTCAGCCATCCTGTCTTTATACATACCATCCCATCCTTTTGAAGCATCCTCAATATTACAGTTGAAAGTTTGGAAAACCACCTCGCCCCAGCGATTAAACACCCGCATGGATTTAATAGACCGGATACCTTTTCCTTTCACATAAAAAATATCGTTTTGACGATCTCCGTTGGGTGTAAATGCATTGGGAATATATACCCGGCCCTGGGCGCAGATCAACTTTATAGATACGGTATCTGCACTTATACATCCAAACCTTGTTTGCACCGATACTACATAGTTTATATTTGATCTTGGTGTGCTAACCGGTGCCGCACAGGTAGCACAATCCAGATAGTCGGCAGGAATCCAGTTGTATTGTACTACATCTTTGCTCGCAGTAGTCGGCAAGGTTACCACATCGCCGGTTAACAATTCCATATCGTTGGGTGCGGTTACAGATGGCAGTGGTTTTACTGCAACAGTCACACTTTTTGTATCAGAAAAGCAATGATATTGATCGTTTCCTACAACAGTATAGGTGGTATTTATCTGCGGTGATGCCATGGGATTAGGACTGGTCGTGTTGTTTAGCCCAATAATATTGTTGATCCATTCATAATTGTCGGCTCCTTTTACCGGCAATTGAACAGCGTTACCAATACAAACAAAAGTGTCGGGTACAATTTGAATTTGGAAAGGTTTGGCCACACTCACACTTGCAGAATCCACTCTGATGCAGTTAAATTCATTTTTTACCGTAACATAGTAGGTAATATTATCTGAAGGTGTGGCGATTGTGGTAGCACCGTTTAACGGATTAAGACCATGAGCAGGCGCCCAATTATATTGTTTTCCGCCACCTGCATTAAGTTCTATGCTTTTGCCAAGACAAACTACGGATTGTTTTGGACTTAGTGTAACAATTGGTCGAGGATTAACAGTTAGCAACTTAGTTGTGGTATCAATACATCCGGCATTGTCTGCCGTAAGCACTATATCTTCTGAAGCCGCATCTTCATACCATTGGGCGGGAGGAAGCTGAAGGTTTGAATGGTTGCCGTTTTTAAAATCCCAACGCCATTGCAGATCTCCCTGTAAATCGGCAGCGCCTTTAAATACCACAGAATCTTCTTCACAAATCGCCTGCAATGAATTGATGGTTGCTTTAGGTGTTGGTATAATTGTAACGGAATCTGAAGCAATTTTTTCACAACCATAAGGGGATTTTATTTTAACTGTTGCATTAAATATACCGGGAATATTATAAAAGTAGGAAGCAGGATTATCCTGCGATACAGCATCGGGCCTGCCAGTGCCAAAATTCCAGGAGTACGATAAAGTTTTTTGCAGTTGCTCCGCTGCAATACTTTTTACTTCGGGCTCAAACAATACCATTGCGCTGTCGCAGATATGCACCGGAGACTTCCTTATGCTATGGATTGCCAAAGAATCAATTACAATTTTATCCGGTAATTCTGATGTGCCCGAACAGCCGTCGCCATCTTTCAGGATCAGTGCAGGAGCGTATATACCTGCGTTTTCGTAACTATGAGTTGCAAAAGTATCAGTAGTTAGCTTGAGGTTGCCATCACCAAAATCCCAGGTATAAGATGACGCATTTTTTACCGCAGCGCTTAACGTAACGTTCTGGTTTAGGCAGCCCGACAAAGTATCAGCTTTTAATATGGCATAAGGCCCTTTGATGGTAATATATTCAATAGCCGAATCAATATAATTGCTATTGCCATACCCGTATAAAACAATCTTGTATACACCCGGTTTATAGTAAGTATGACTTGGAAAATTCTGATTGTCTGCCGTACCTCCATCGCCAAAATTCCAGAATACTTTTTGTGCATTTTCGGAAGTGTTGGTGAATTTAACAATTACAGGCGGGCATGTAGTATTGTTGATATAGGCCTCAGTGTGGGTAAACGATGCTGCCACATCTTTTATAAAAAGAACTTTTTTGGCTGTATCAGTACAGCCATTGATATCTTTTGCGATCAGGGTGATAGAATCCTTTCCCAGTGCAGTATAGGTTTTTAAAGGTGGTGTATAACTATTATATTTATCGCCATTGCCAAATGTCCAGTTGTACTGCGGGTTACTGTTGTTAGCATTTGAGGTGTTGTAAAAATAAACAGTAGTATTAGGGAATATCTTTTCCGGTGAATAGTTGAAATCTGCTTTAGGTCCTTTTACGCTGGCATAGTTTGATGAATAGGAAGGGGTAACAGACACACAACCATCCGCATCAGTAATCTTAAGTATGGGATAATAATTACCCGGTTCTGCATACTGATGTTGTATAAGTCCGTTGACGGGATAATCTTCATCGCTATGATACAGCGTACCCCCATCCATAAAATTCCATTCCCATTTTTTTACAGGGATACCGTCATTTGCAACTGACTGGTCTTTAAAGATGATAGGTTTTTTAAAACATACCCCGTTTTGCATGTAGCCAAAATCCGCTTTTGGTCCTTTTATCTTTAGTGTAATATAATTTGTAGTATCGGTACAGTAGGGATAACTGTTAGCAATTATTATTGCCCTGATATTATTTTGACCATTCGACAGGTTAGTAATTGTGGCATTATATTCAGTGATAAAATAATTATCTGCTGCTGTATAGGTGGGAGTAAAGGTTGTGCCATCACCATATTGCCAGGAGGATATGGAATAATGATTACTGTTGTTGTCAGGAAATGCAGGATTTTTTTCAAGCCCTGCGATTTTTATTTTCAGGTCACCACTTCCGCATATTGCTGTAAGTGTAGCTTCAAGAACAGGTGTTTGTTTCATTAACAGGTTTACTTTTACAGAATCTCTGATCTTGCATTTTCCATTTTCTGCTATGAGATATGCCTGGTAACTACCGGTAGTTGAATAAATATGTGTAATAGATTTTTGAAGTGGGGGAATAGCTTCCGTTTTACCATCTCCGAACGCCCACCACATACTGGTTGCTTTATTGCCAATACTGTCCTGACTGAAAATCACTTCTCCGCTGCTGCAGGTTTGTAGTGCAGATAGTATTGCAGGAAAGGGAGGCAGAACTTTGAGAAAACCTTTTTGAGTGACGGTATCCCTGCAGGTACCATTACCCGCAATTAACGTTACATCATACTCTCCTTCCTGATTATATTGATGTGTTGGTGATGTTGCTCCGCTTCCCGTGCTCCCGTCTCCAAAATCCCATTGCCAGTCTGTAACATTACCTGGGGTAAGATTGTTAAACGTTACCTTACTATTCCCGCAAATTTCAACAGAGTCTACCGAAAAATCTACAACTGGCTTTTTGTAAACTGTCACCGGGTTGTAGGTAGCCTGTCCTTTGCAATCAGACTGTGTGGTATAATGTAATATAACGGAATAAACTCCCTCCCCGGAAAAAGTATGTGTAGGATTTACTGCTGTGGAGGTATCACCATCACCAAATATCCATTGATAGCTTTTTACATCCCCGGGCTTATCAACAGCGAATTGCATACTAAATCCGGGACAGCCATTGTCGGGTCCGGTTTTTGTAATATTAATATCAGGACTTGTTATAGAAATGGGTATACTTACTTTGTTTACACAACCTTCTGCATCTGTTGCTGTAAGCAACACGTTAAAAATGCCATTGGTAGTATAAGTATAAGATGGCGCTTTGCTATTGGATGTTTGACCATCTCCAAAATTCCAATCCCATTTTACAGAAGATGCTGAAGTGTCTTTAAAGTTGACTGTAACCGGCGCTCCGCAGGCAGGAATAATGTCTGTCATAAAACCATCTAATTTTGGTCCCGGCTTTACTGTGATTTCCTTATCAGCAGTATCGTAACAGGCGCCATAATTATTTATCATCTTTACCGTATAAGTACCCGGAGAAGTGAAACCATAATTGAATGTTTGTCCAATATACCCTCCGGGTATTCCATCAATAGTCCAGGTTGTACTGGTAGCCTCTGGGGTACTTTTATTGGTGAAGCTGGTTAGAGCATTGGTGCATATAGTAGACGGGAGATCAAAGTTTGTTGAAAAATTTGCAACATTAATGTATCCGGGTTGAAACAGTGTATCACTGCAACCTTCAGAACTGTTTGCTATGAGGGAAACAGTATATGTTCCCTTCTTTGTATAGGCATGTATTGGTGATGTATCTGTTACGTTGTCGTCATCACCCAAATCCCAATAATATGATAGTGTTCCAGGTCCACTACTCCCGTTCGTGAACCTTACCTGATCACCGGGAGAACAAAGGGTAGTTTTGTCGGCACTGAATGCTGCAGTTATAGAAGGTAAAACAGTGATTCCGGTTTTATCAGCAATTGCATAACAACCATAACTGTTAACCACGGTCAGGCTTACCGGGGGACTGGCTGCAGAAGTGAAAATGTGAGATACATTTGGCGTATTTGAACTGCTGTCAATATTGCCGTCGCCAAAATCCCAAATGTATTTAGACAGGCTTCCGTCTCCCGGGGTTGCAGAAGCTTTAAAACCAATACCAATCGGGGCACAACCTTTCGTTATGGTAAAAGAAAAATCAACTACAGGTTGTTTGTAAACCGAAAAGGATTTTTGAATGGTAGAGGTTTGGGCACCATCTTTTACGGTAAGGGTAACGGTATAGGACTTTGCAGTTATATATACTGACCCTGCATCTTTATCATATCCTTTATTGCTGTTGTTGCCAAAATCCCACTCATAGGTAGCTGACGCAGAGGTGCCGGTACTCGTATTAAAAAAATTTACACTCAAAGGGGCACAACCACCATTCGGCGGGTCCATAGTAAAGTCTGCCTTCAATTGGGCAAAACATTTAAGATACCCGCCGGTTATACTGAGGCATAGAAATAATTTAAGCCATACTCCCTGTGGTTTGCAACATTTCACGAATTTGGCATTTGGAGGTATAAAATAAGCCAGATATCTGATATTATACAGTAATATTTTACTTCTATTCCTGCATCTTCATCGAAATTTTTTATCTTGACCCTTCACCAGCTTATATAAGATTATGGAACAAACAACTTTAGGCGTTGGTACCCGGTTACAACATACACATTTCGGGCCGGGAGTAATAATTGGAGTGAAATATGCCACATATATTATTTCTTTTATTAACCATGGAATAAAAGAAATAGATAAAACAGATACCCTACTCGATGAGATTATACCCGAAAACCCTACGATAGAAGTAGAGACCGTTTCGGATACAGAAAAATCCCTGCTCAAAATTTTACGATTATGGGGTGGTATTACCGAAAATGTACCCCTTGGCGACCGCTGGGCGGGGGGCACACTTATACTGAAACCTGCAGATTCCACTTTAAAACCTAAAGAAATACCTATTGACGCTTTCTTTCACAAAATTGTGATGTTGCGCGACAGGCTAAGGGTATTGGAACAACAGATCAATGCACACAAAATACTCACTGATGAAGAAAAGGTAAACATTCAGCAATATATTACCCGGATATACGGATCGCTTACCACATTCAATGTACTTTTCAAAAATAAGGAACAGTGGTTTGTGGGTGAAAAAGGAAGCAAAGAAGACTAATATCCATAATATTTTTTTGATGAGATCTATTTTTACAGCCCTGCTGGCTCTTACTTCAACACTCAGCTATAGTCAGGTTTATAAAAAACTGCATAATGAAGCTATAGTCATAGATACACATAATGACGTACTCTCGTCTGCAACCATGAGGGGGCTTGATATCGGGAACAACCTGAAAGGAAAAACCCATAGTGATATAGCAAGGTTTAAAAAAGGGGGTATTGATATCCAGGTGTTTTCAATCTTCTGTGATGAAAAATTTGGGAGAGACACTGCTTTCAAATTTGCGAACATAGAAATAGATTCTTTATATGCCATTGTTAGCCGTCACTCTGACAAAATGATGATGGTTACCTCACCTGAGCAATTGCAGCAGGCTGTTAAAGAAAAAAAGCTAGGCTGTATGATTGGTGTAGAAGGGGGACACATGATAGAAGACAGGATGAATTATCTTGACAGCTTATTCCAAAGGGGTGCCCGTTATCTCACCCTTACCTGGAACAACTCTACTTCCTGGGCAAGTTCGGCTAAAGATGAAACTAATAAAGAGACGGGTGCAAACGGGCTCAATGATTTTGGTAAATCTATAGTACACAGAATGAATGATCTGGGAATGATGGTAGACCTTTCCCATACCGGTGAAAAAACTTTTTGGGATGTTATTCAGTCTACCAAAAAGCCTGTACTTCTGTCGCATAGCAGTGTATACAGGCTTTGCCCTGTTTTTCGAAACCTTAAAGACGACCAGATAAAAGCTATAGCTAAAAACGGTGGCGTGATACAGGTAAATTTTTATTCCGGCTTTATTGACAGTAATTACCAAAAGAATCGCAAAGCCATCTTTGATAAACATAGTATGGAGAAAGATTCCCTTAAAGAACTTGGGATACCCGACTTTGAAATATCAGAAACCCTGGCGAAAAAGTATAAAAAGGAAATGGATGCAATTCGTCCCCCGCTCTCACTGCTGATTGATCATATAGACTATATTGTAAAACTTGCAGGTATAGATTATGTGGGTTTAGGTGCCGATATGGATGGTATTGAATCTTTGCCTCAGGGTTTAAATGGGGTGGAGGATTTTCCAAAAATTACTATGGCATTGCTGAAACGCGGTTACTCTGAAACCGACATCAGGAAAATTCTTGGAGGTAATTTTATTCGTGTATTTGAAGCTAACAGCAAGCAATAGCCGAAGATTGTTTTTCGAAAAAGCTTTAAGATTATTCTTCTTCCGGCCATTTACCTAATCCCCTTCTTATTAATTCAGGGACATCGCCGGTACAGTCAATCACCGTAGACGGAGACATTCCTCCTATACCGCCATCAACTACTATATCAACCAATTTATTAAAGTTCTCTTCCATCAGGTCAGGATCGGTATATTCTTCTACCATTTCGCCGGGTAAAGTAGTACTCAATATCGGGTGACCTAATTCTTTTACAATTGTTCTGGCTATATTATTATCCGGCACCCTTATACCTACTGTGTTCTTTTTGCTTTTAAGCAGCTTAGGTACTTCTTTGCTGGATGGCAGAATAAAAGTATATGGCCCGGGAAGATAGGTTTTTAATATTCTGTACAAAGAAGTAGAAATACTTTTGGTATAGTGGCTGAGGTGGCTCAGGTCATAACATATAAATGAGAAATTGGCTTTCTGTACGTTAATATTTTTTATCCTGGCAATTCTTTCTATGGCCTTGTGCTGCGAAATGTCGCAACCCAACCCATAAATAGTATCTGTAGGATAAATGATAATACCGCCATCCTGAAGGCATTCAACAATCGTTTTGATCTGCCTGGGTTGCGGATCATCAGGATGAACATGTAACAGCATAAGCTAGGTTTAGGTAAAGGGAAATTTTTATAAAATAATTCTTGTTCCTTTTTTGTTAATCACTCCACACCTTAGTGCCTTCACTGCAATTGGCACAGATATCAATATTCTTTCTCCCATTCATCAATTCCCTTCTGAATTGTTTGTAATTATCGTTATGCCAAATTTCCCTGAACGATTGAGTTTGCAAATTTCCAAGCCGGTGTATTGCATCTTTATCAAAACAACAGGGTACTACCATACCATCCCAGGTGATCACATTGGCATGCCAGAGTTTCCAGCAATGGTTATCCAGTTTGTTTTTTAGATTATAATTTCCGTGAACATCTTTACGATAACGGCTAAATCTGTCAATAGTAGGAATTAAATGATTGGGATCATTCCTGTAATCATATACCTGAGCCGTTTTAAACCATACATCATCCACACCGGTTTGTTTTGCGAGCGCTTTCACATCTTCTAACTGGTGCTCATTATGTTTTACCACAAGAAACTGAAATATCACAAATGGCTTTTTGCTCTTTAACGCCTTTTTCCATTTTACAATATTGGCAGCGCCCTGCAATACTTTGTCGAGCCTGCCGCCTTTTCGATATTGCTGATAGGTTTCCTGTGTAGTACCATCTATGGAAATGATCAACCGGTCCAATCCGCTTTCTACCGTTCTTTTTGCATTGTTGTCATTAAGATAGTGTGCATTGGTTGAGGTAGCCGTATAAATTTTTTTCTCGGTAGCATATTTTACCATTTCAAGAAAATCAGGATTAAGATAAGGTTCCCCCTGGAAATAAAAGATCAGGTATAAAAGTTCTTTATGAATTTCATCAATTGTTTGTTTAAAAAAATCTTGTTTCAGCATTCCTGTTGGTCGTGAAAATTGCCTTAAGCCACTTGGACATTCAGGACATCGAAGATTGCAGGATGTAGTAGGTTCAAATGAAATAGATATCGGATAACCCCATTGCACCGGCTTGTTTAGCCAGCGGCTGATATAGTAACTGCTCAACACCTTGCCCGCATTCCATGCTCTTCGCAGCGTAAACCGGGAAAGGAGGTTGAAGCTATCATAAAAATTAAAACGGGGCATAGCTGTAAAGGTAGTCAATATGCCAATATGGATTTATCATTGAGTGATTAAGGCAACTCGCTAACAAAGAAGCAATATATCTTTATATTACCAGATGATACCAGGTCATTTACAACAATCAAATATTAACCCAAAGATGCTTACAGTCGTCATTCCCAAATTACCTATGCGTAATACATTCGCAACAAAAGAATTCTATTTGAATAAACCTGGCTTTACAAAATTGGGCGATTGTGGTGATTATATTATAATGAAGAAGGACAATTTCGAAATTCATTTTTTTGAGTTCAAGGACCTTGATCCCAAAAAAAACTACGGACAGGTGTATATCCGGACAAATAATATTGAAAATGCTTACAGGGAATTTCTGAACAATAATGTAAGCATACATCCTAACGGTGCACTGGAAACAAAATTCTGGGGACAAAAAGAATTTTCATTACTTGACTCCGACCATAATCTACTTACATTCGGTCAAGTGTAGATAAATCTACACAGAAATTTTGCTATTATATAATTTGGGTTTAAAATTCTGAAGAGAAATTATTTTTCGAAATGCTTTTTTACTATCGGGATTACCTTGCTGCCCAATAGTTCAATAGTCTTCATCAATTCTTTATGCGATGGTCCGCCAACGTCTATATGCGCAATAAACCTTGTCAACCCAAACATCTTGATGGTATGAATTATTTTTTCTGCGACTTCTTCTGCGTTCCCCATATATAATGCACCCTGCATACTCATCCCGGCTTCAAACTGGCTTTGAGTGTAATTACTTCTCCAACCCCTCTCTTTGCCTATCTTATCCATTTGAAAAGCATAAACGGTATAGTAATCCTTTAATACGGTTTGTTTTGAATCCGTTATATAGGTATGGGAATGAATCCCCACTTCTATTTTTGTACTATCATGACCAGCAAGAGTATATTGCTCTTTATAATATTCAACCAGTGGCTTAAACTGACTGGGACTGCCACCTATAATGGCGAACATAATTGGCAATCCTAACTGTGCTGCACGGAACACGGATGCCGGAGTGCCACCAACGGCAATCCAAACCGGTATTTCTCTTTTCGGACGGGGATAAACTGTTTGGTCTTTAATCGTTGGACGGAATTTACCCGTCCAGTTAATCTTTTCTTCTTTATTTAATTGCAAAAGGAGTTCAAGTTTTTCAGAAAACAATTCATCGTAGTCGTGTAAATCCTGTCCAAATAATGGAAAAGATTCAATAAAACTTCCCCTCCCTGCCATGATCTCAGCTCTCCCCCCCGAAAGTAAATCAATCATAGCATAGTCCTGGTATAGTTTTACCGGATCCGCTGAACTGATAACATTGACACCACTTGAAACTATGATGTTTTTCGTGACAGTTGATAAAGCAGCCAGCATGATTTCAGGCGCGGATACCGCATAGTCTTCACGATGGTGTTCCCCCATCGCAAAAATATCAATGCCCGCATCATCGGCTAATTTTACTTCATCAACAATTTCCTTTAATCTTTGTTCAGGATCCCTGAACCTGTTAGTTAGGCGGTCATAACCTGTATCACCAAACATTCCGATACCAAATTTCATTTGAATATATTTCAGCAAATTATCAATAAATAAAAAAGGAGATTCTCAATATTATTTGAAAATCTCCGGGGGGGTAGCCTCGACAGGAATCGAACCTGTATCTGGAGCTTCGGAAACTCTTATACTATCCATTGTACTACGAGGCCGGCTTAATTTGAAAATGAATTTTCAAATTACTTAATCAATCCATGCGCATTTTCAGCAAAAATTTTTACTGCAATGGCGAGCAAAATTACACCAAAAAACTTTCGCACCGCAATTAATCCTGCATTTCCCAGCAACCGGGCAATTACATCCAGCAGGCGAAGTACAATATATATAATAACCAGGTTGATAATAATACCCAACAAGATTGTGCCCCCTGAAAAATTTGCCTTCAGCGACATTATAGTGGTTAAAGTTCCAGACCCCGCTATCAGCGGGAAGGCTATAGGTACAAGAGTGGCAGATTTTATATCTTTTTCGCTTTTGAAAAATTCAAGTCCCAGTACCATCTCCAGCCCCAGAATAAAGATCACAATGGAGCCGCCTACTGCAAACGACTTAACATCAAGCCCCAAAACTTTCAAAAAATTTTCGCCAACATATAAAAAGGCAACCATTAAAATACCGGAAATTAAGGTCGCTCGAAAAGCATTGATGCCGCCCATCTTTTGCTTTAGTGAAATAAGAATCGGGACCGAGCCAACGATATCTATCACTGCAAAAAGGGTAAATACTACAGTGAGCAATGCATTGAAATGAATATCCATACCCGGAAGAATTTATGTAAAGATATTATTCCTGAGGTAAGGTTTAATGATTAAGGGTGCAATTCATTATTCGTAACACTATTTAATTTTAGATTGTGCAAAGGAAAAGATTAAAGGGGTGTTGCAGGCGGACACCACCTCCCTCCTGCAAAGAAACAATGACCACCCGCTGTTATATTGATATTCAGATATTTTAAAAGGCTACTCTTATACCCCCGGTAATATTGAAACGCATAGTGCTGTATCCATATAGCTCGGTAAATTTTGTTCCGGTTATGTTCTTCAAATCAATAAAAAAGCGCAAATGCTTTTTTGAAAAAGCATATTCGGTATAAGCATTCCAGAGGGTGTAGGCAGACAGGGTTACCGGCTCCTGAGTATATGTACTCATATTGAAAAACAAATCACTTCTTTTTGAATAATTACTGATTTGTGTGCTGACAAAGAAATTCGGTGTCACCTGATAGCCGATATTAGCTCCGAAACTGTGTTTGGGACGACGTATCAGGTTGAAATAAGTGGAGTCTTTCCCGTTATGCTGAGTAGTTACTTTCCCGTCTGTAAAAGCGTAAAACATTTTAATAGTAACTTTTTTCCCAATATACAAAACAGGTTCAATCTCCACCCCGTGATCATTTTGTTTGTCAAGATTGATCATATAAAAATTAGGACCGTAAATGATTACATTTTTTATTTTCCTGTTAAAGTACACAACCCTTGCATCCAGCATTCCTTTAAGTATTGTAGCTTGTACTCCGCCTTCCACAGTGGTAGATATTTCAGGTTTGAGACCGGGATTTGCGCTGAAAGGCCCATATAAAGAAGAAAGAGACGGTGCTTTAAAAGCCGATGCATAGTTAGCAAATATTTTTACCGTACTTTTTACTGTAAAAGAGGGATTGATACTCCAGTTAAAATTATTACCATAACCCGAATGTTTATTATATCGCCCGCCCAGTTCAAGGTTGAAGCCCCCAAGGTTGCGCAGAAAGAAAGAAACATAAGGACTTGTAAGCGATACTGTGGGATTCTTAGGGTTTGCTGTGCTGTCATTCATCTTTTGTTTATTGTAATGAATCCCTGCCAATAGCTGTATATGATTGCTAAATGCATAATTACCGTACAGTTCAACTGTTTTTTTATTGCCCGAATAAGGATATGTACCATATAAATCTGAAAAATTCCTGTCAATTTCATCATAATCGTAAAATGCATGCAATGCACCCTTACTAAATTGATATGAAGCCTGTATCCCGGTGGTCAATAATTGCGCGGTGTATTTACCATTGCCATCTGTAAAAGAGCCGGCGTCATAATCTCCTTTAAAATAACTATATCGGAAATAGGGATTAATGTGTAAACCCTTTGCGAGTTTAACATTAAAATCTGCATTAAATGCATTTTCGGTAAAGCCATCTTTATCAAAATTTTTTGTGGCAGTAGTATCTTCAGCTTCTGAAATTCCATCTGTTTGATAATGAGTAAACCCAACATTATACGACGCGCCTTCTGCCGATCCATTGATGCCTGCACCGGCTTTGAATGTATTGTAGCTTCCCAATGAAATACCGCCATACATCCCCACAGGGTTATCCCCTCCTTTTTTAGTAATAATATTGATCACTCCGGCTATGGCATCAGATCCATATAAAGTAGATTGAGCGCCTTTCAATATTTCAATACGCTCAATCTGGTCAACAGGAAATAACCTGATGTCAAAAGCCCCGCCTGCACCGGAAGGGTCGCTTACCGGCACACCATTGATCAGTAATACGGTATATTCTGATTTTGCTCCACGTAAAAAAATACTTTTGTCTTTTCCGGGGTTGCTATAAGCGCTGTTTATAATTATGCCTGCTTGTTCGTTTAGCAACTGTGCAAGATCTTTTCCTGCTGCATGGCTGAGATCTTCTTTGCTGATAATGCTGACTACCTTCCCGGTCTCACTTACTTTTTTGGGAAACCTTGTGGCAGTAATCACTACTTCACTAAGGGATGTTGCTTTGACACTGTCTTCCTGGGCTAGTGTAATTTGTACGCTGCTTATAAAAAAGATAATCCACATCAATGTTGTCCTGCTTGTAAACATTTTTTAGTAAAATTTAAATGGTTGTTGAAACAGGCTGTGTCGAAACTGAAATAAAGACGCTTATACTGAAATAAGACATTTCTATTCCGGCTCTTCACCCGAAAGCCCGATAAAATCAAATGTATCCGGCAGGTCTTCTGGCTTGGTTTATTCTGAACACCTTCCCGTCCGCGCTAATGGCAGGACAGTGGTTTGAAGTTTCAGTAAAAGTGAGGGCGAAGTTATCTCTCACCAACCTTACAGCTACGGGGATAGCGCCGGAATTGCACCGGACTTCCCTTTTAATCCCGTTTGTTACGGGAACCAAATACAGTGCAAAGATGGTGGTAGATTCTATAAAAAACAAATTATTAAGTGTATGTCGAAATATCAACTCATTTTTATCAACTCACGTTTATCGTCTCAATATCCGATCAGTGAATCTACTGCTGCTTTTGCTTTTTCAAAACGCTCTGCATAATTACCGCTGATATCCACCCAGGGAACTGACTGATTAATCATAATGTCTTTGTAAATCATATAGAGTTGCTGCCGGGATTCAAGATCAGGGTACTCCCGCAGTTCATCTTTTACCCAGGGAAGATCGGTGTTGCAGAGCAAATACAAATCATAGTTTCGCTCAATGATTTGATCTAAAATCCATTGATGGCATTTACCAAATACAAATTCACACCACACTTTCATCACATACATATCTGTGTCAATAAAAAGCAGTCGTTGGCCGGATGAATTGCTTTCTGTGGATTTATTATGGCTACAAACTTCTTGTATAGCATCATCTTCCAGTTGGAGTTGCCCTTTGGCAATAGTAAGCAGGTTGTCTAAGTTGTAAATTGTACCATTTTTAAGCAAATATTCCCTTGCATACTCTTTGCACCATATTGTAGTATAATGGTTAGCCAGTTGCCCGCATAGTGTGCTTTTGCCGGTGGATTCGGGTCCGATAACTACTATTTTTTTCAATCTGTGAATCATTGATTTTAATGCGACAAGTTAAATATTTCCTGGTATCTGCAGCTATGATTACCGGTATTTACATTTACTTCCTTTGAATATCTTTACACGCATAAAAAATTTGCTACATGAAAATTGCAGTACTTGGAGCAGGTATGGTTGGCCGTACTATTGCTATTGATCTTAGTTCATCATTTGATGTTACATCAATTGACAAAAGTGAGGGTTCACTCACGGCATTGAAGTTATATGACCCTTTGTTTAAAACCTTACAGTTTGATCTTACAGAAACAGACAGGTACAATACACTGTTACAACCTTTTGATATAGTTGTTGCCGCGGTCCCGGGTTTCATGGGGTATAATACATTAAAAGGGATTATTGAAGCAGGAAAGAGTGTAATTGATATATCATTTTCTCCGGAAGATATGCTGTCGCTGGACAGTCTTGCAAAAGAAAAAAGCGTTACAGCAATTGTTGATTGTGGGGTTGCTCCGGGTATGAGCAATTTTATACTTGGAAGGTATAATGAAGAAATGAAGATTGAAAACTTTGAATGTTATGTTGGAGGTTTGCCTAAAATCAGGAAGAAACCTTTTGAATACAAAGCACCATTTTCACCGGTGGATGTGATAGAAGAATATATGCGCCCTGCCCGAATGAAAGAGAATGGACAAATAGTAACAAAAACTGCACTAAGCGATATAGAGCTTATGGAATTTGACGAAATAGGTACACTGGAGTCCTTTAACACTGACGGGCTAAGGTCCATACTCGACACTATGGGGCATATTCCCAATATGAAAGAAAAAACACTTCGGTATCCAGGTCATGCGAACCTTATCATCGCATTGCAGCGTAGTGGATTTTTTAATACCATGCCTGTTTCTCATCAGGGTCAATCTGTCAATCCGCTTTCCTTTACCGCTTCCATTCTGTTTAACGAATGGAAATTGTCACCCGGTGAAGAAGAGTTTACGGTAATGAAGGTGATTGTTGAAGGAATGAAAGTGAATAAGCATAAGAAAATAATATATAGTTTACTGGACAGGTATGATGTCAATACACAAACCAGCTCAATGGCACGATCAACAGGATATACTGCCACGGCAGCAGTTCACCTGCTGGCGAATAAGATTTTTGACGGGATAGGTGTATATCCCCCTGAAAAGATTGGAAGTAATAAAAAGTGTTTTGAGTTTGTACTAAATTATCTCAAACAACGAAATGTAGTTTGGAGAAAAGAAGAGAACCTGGTATAATATTGATGAGTAAACAATATAGTTAGTCTGTGCCGGCATCAATAAAGATGCCGGAGTATTCCGGGCATACTTTACAAGCTCATGTAAAGCATTACTTCCATTCATAAAGATGCTGATTCTTGGCATTGCTCCCAATAAACAATGCAAAGGCAGCTATAGCTGTATCTTTCAGCAAGTTCACAAATGCCAGTTGACGCATAGCCGGGTCACCGGAGTTGCGCCAATTGGGCAAATGGACCATGAGTACGAACAATATCAGTATGCCGGCTAATACATAACCGGCAACAGCTACATAACGATTAAAAATGAATGCGAGTGCTACAAGAATGAACACAATGCCAACCACATAAACCCAGATCATACCCCCCGGAAGAAACATTGGCACATTTACAACAAGTGCATCGGGATTCATAAAGTGCATGATACCAAAAACAATCATTACAATCGCTAAGAGCCAAACGGCTATGCGTGAGATCATATGGTGTGTCATAAAAAAAGAGCTTTAGTCCTATTAAGTTACTCTAATTTTTTTATACAGCATATTATTATTTTACACAACATTTTTTTCTGCCTAAATTACTGCTGTAAAAAGTACGATTATACCTTGTCGTGATTTTTTAATGAAATAAAAAAATAAGGTGTTATGGAAAAACCGGTTCAAATTCCAATTCAAAGTCTGCAACATGTAGGCATCCCCGTAAGTGATATTAAAATTTCAGAAAAATTTTATGAAAAGCTTGGCTTCAGCAAAGTGATGCATCGTACTTTTATCTACGAAGGAGAAGAAGGTATTTGTGTGATGATGAAGCGGGAAGGGGTTACAATAGAACTTTACCAGCTCCCGGAAAAAGAATTGCCATCAATTAAAGCAAGAAAAGACGGGCATATAGATCATATAGCCTTTGATGTGCCTGATATAGATGCAGCATTCAAAGCACTAAAAAGTGGCGGTTTCAGGATCATTGAAGATGCGCCGGTGAAACTTGAATTCTGGGAAAGGGGATGCCGCTATTTTAATATATGCGGTCCCGATGATGAGCGTCTGGAATTTAACCAGATACTATAAACGGTTTAAGGTTAGTTATTCCTGAAACAGGCTGTTCAAGCTCAGTTCATGTTATTTAGAAATATGAACGGTTTTAATTCAGGCTGGTACATAACCTCTACAAGAAATTTCTGATCTCTGTTGATTTTGTAACGGTTCATGTCAATGATTTCATTTACCCTGCAAAATTCATCAACAGATTCTACATTGTGAAGCAAATCATTTAAAGATTCTACCTCGTGCTCTATAGCCTGGTTGGTCATAGATTCGTCTTTTAGCAAAACAAGCAGGTCGCGATTAGATGCATTCATAACAAATAGGATTTTGAACTTGGTTGTGAATTGAATATTGAATTAAAAAATATCTAAAAATGCTTTAATATCCCACCATTCCTTTTTTACTGGGGCAACCGCAACCTTTCTGACCTCCCTTAAATATTCCACACCCAGTAGCCATAATTATCATTAGCACTACCACCAGTACAATTTTATAACTTCGTTTGATCATTATTATTCTAATAAGCCTTAAACGTAAATTTAAACTAATTTAAAACCAATTTATTGTAGTACAAATTATGTTTTTAACGACATTAACAGTACTACTCATCTAATAAACCCCAACCGGATGCAAAACCCCCGGATATTAGTGGCTCCGCTCGACTGGGGGCTGGGTCATGTAACACGCTGTATACCCATTGTAAATGAATTGATTAGTAGGGGGTGTGAGGTGTGGATTGGAGCCGAAGGACAAGCACTCAAACTGTTGCAGGAAGAAATACCCGGTGTCAGGTTTTTACCCCTTACCGGATATCGTATTTTTTATCATAATGCAAAGCAAAATTTTACTGTTACCTTATTAAAACAACTCCCTAAAATATGGAGTGCTATCCGAAAAGAGCACGGATGGCTGAACCAAATATTACAGCAACATCATTTTGATGCGGTCATCAGTGATAATCGTTATGGTTTGTGGAGTAAAAAGACCCTATCCGTTTTTATTACTCATCAAATCAATATTCGTTCAGGGCTGGGGTCGGTTACAGATGCTGTATTGAGAGGTCTGCATTATCGTCTGATTAACAAATTTGGAGAATGCTGGATACCGGATTATGAAGGGGTGTACAATATTGCGGGTAAACTGTCGCATGGCACCCATATTTCTTTCAGGACAAAATATATTGGTTTACTCTCTCGGATGCAGTGCCTTCCGGCTATAATAAAATATGATATTGCCATCATTTTGTCAGGGCCTGAGCCAAGAAGATCAATTTGGGAAAACAGGTTGCTCAGTATGCTGCATTCTTTTACAGGGAAGGTTTTGCTGGTAAGAGGGTTGCCGGCAGAATCAGAACAACTTCCTCCACTTAAGGGTGTAACTATAGTAGATTTTCTGCCGGCGGCAGCATTAAATATTGCCATACAAAGTTCGGAATGGGTAATCTGCAGAAGCGGGTATTCGTCAGTGATGGATCTGCTACGACTGAAACATAAAGCTATTCTTGTACCAACACCCGGACAAACTGAGCAGGAGTATCTTGCTACTCAACTTCACGATAAGGGTATATTTTATACTGTAAAAGAGGAATTATTATCGCTCGAAAAACACTTACAGGAAGCAGGGACTTTTCCTTTTGATTTTACCGGAATGCCTGAAAACGATTATATTCTTAAGAAGCAAATTGACGATTTGTTGCATGTTATCAAAAAGAGGGCAAAAATGATGTCATTGTCATAACATTTCAACAGCACGTTTCAGGTCTTCAGGGGTGTCAATCCCCACTGCCTTATAGTCTACCTTAGCCATGCGTAGCGGAATACCATGTTCCAAAAAACGCAGGCACTCAATTTTTTCGGCATCTTCAAGCGGAGTAATTGGCCATTTTGTAAATGACAAAAGCGCCTCTTTTCTAAAAGCATATATTCCTACATGTTCGTAGTGCTCCACCTTAGCGGCTTCGTTACGTATAAATGGAATTACGCTCCTGCTGAAAAACAAGGAGTTCATCTGTTTATCAGTAACCACCTTTACTACATTGGGATTATGCAACAACTCCTTATCGGTTATAGGCAACATCATTGATCCTACCTGCACTGTTTTATCTTCAAACAAATGTACGAGCTGCTGCATGGCAGTTTTATCTACAAATGGGGTATCTCCCTGAACGTTAACTACAATCTCCACATCCATATCGGTCACCACTTCGGCAATGCGGTCGCTTCCCGATTCATGTTCCCGTTTACTCATTACGGCTTTTCCGCCGGCGGATACGATTTCTTCATAAATTATATCACTGTCTGTAACTATCCATACCTCGTCAAATAAACCCGTGGCAAGGGTATTGTCATGTGTATGCCTGATCACTGTTTTATCGCCAAGCATTTTCATAAGCTTACCAGGGAAGCGTGATGCTGCATACCTGGCTGGAATCATTGCGACAATTTTCATGATAGTTTTTTTTAAAGATAGAAATGAATTAATAATCTGATTTGATTGTTTTGTCAAAAGGCAATCTAAATTGGTATCCTATATCTTCATCTGTTTTATCATCCAGCACATCCAGTCCGTACCTGAGTTTAGAGGGGTCAGTATAAGCAAAAGTGCCAAATAATCTGTCCCAAAGTGAAAAGATATTTGCATAATTAGTATTAGTGTACGGCCTTTTATAATGATGGTGCACTTTATGCATATTAGGCGAAATAAATATCCAGCTTATAGGTTTATCCAACCATAAGGGCACCCTTATATTAGCATGATTGAAATATGTGAAGAAACCAGAAACACTTCTGTAAAGAAAATAGTAACTGACAGGTATCCCCAAAATAAATACACCGGCAACAGTAAAAGATTCCCTGAAAAGCCATTCTCCCGGATGATGTCTTGTACCGGTAGTAACATCCACTTTTGTGTCGCTATGATGAATGAGATGAAATTTCCACATCCATTTTATTTTGTGCATCAGAAAGTGTGGGGCATATTGTCCAAAAAAATCAAGTGACAAAAGTATAAGGATCATTCGTACCCATTCCGGCAACTGGATCATATTCAACAATCCGAAATGATGAATTGTTACCCAATCGCAGATTTTAAGGGTAGTAAAACCAAAGATTACATTCAGCACAAGGGTGCAGGCAAGAAAAACCATGTTTATTCCGGCATGTCTGAATCGTTTATAGGAAAATGTAAAAAGTGGATAGTAGCCTTCTATTACCCAAAATAAGACCATCCCCCCCATGAGTATCAAAATCCTGTCGCTACTCGAAATATGTTCCCAATACTGAAGAAAATTATTCATGTGCAAATTATTGTACAGAAAAGTTACAAAAGTTCTTGCTATTCATTCAAAGAGATCAAATTAGTATTGGGAAAGCTGCTTTTAAAACCATTAATTATCAGAAAACGAAGTAAGCTGCTTTTCGGGAAGTTCATCGAACTCAAAACCGCAGCTAAAGCAATGGTATACTTTCTTTATACTTAGGGCATAGCTGCCAAAAAGGAAGCCAATAATAGCGCTCAGCCAATTGCCTGATTTGGCTGGGTTGGAAATATATTCTACATTATGTGCATGGCAATTAGGACATTCCAGCACCATTTTTTTATTTTGTTCAAATAAATTGAGCAAGGCCTTCGCTTGCGGTACTTCGTTTTCCGGTACTACCAGCTTTATTCCACCAATGGCATTGCTTAAGATGGGGTCTATGGTTACCGTATATTCATCGCGCAGAAAACAATTGACTCCTTCCGCTTGTAATTTCCCCAAAATGATATTGGCATCTATATAATTGTCAAAGCTTGTAACCGCTACCATTTTCATTGTACAACAAAAGCTTACTGGTTGAGCATTAACGGCATAGCCAACATGAGCAGTTCTTCATCCTCATCTTTCTCCACTGGCAGCAAAATACCGGCTTTTGTGGGGGTAGAGAGTTCCAGTACTACTTCACTGCTTGGGGTAGCACTAAGAAGTTCTATTAAAAATTTTGCATTGAAAGCAATCTGAATGTCTTCTCCTTCATAGCGGCAACTCATTCTTTCATTTCCTTCAAAACTGAAATCCACGTCCTGGGCTGCCAGTTGAAGTTCAGCCCCGCTAATACTCAGGGCAACCTGGTTAGTACTTTTATTGGAAAACACGCTTACCCGTCTCAGGGCATTTTGAAAATCGGTACGGCTTACCGTCATCTTATAGGGGTTCTCTGCAGGAATAACCACTTTATAATCTGGAAAACGAGCATCTATCAAGCGGCAAACCATTTCTGTGGTTCCATGGTCAACAAAAAGATGATTACTGTTGTAAGAAACCTTCAATTCGTCTTCATTGTCAGGAAGGGCTGATTTCAGAAGGTTAAGCGGCTTTTTAGGTACGATAAGTGAACTCTTTTCAGGGCAGGATACATCTATTCTGCGGTATTTTACCAGGCGATGGGCATCTGTTGCCACAAAAGTTAACCCCTTTTTATCCAGTTCAAACAGTACTCCGGTCATAGCCGGGCGGAGATCATCGTTGCTTACAGCAAAAAGAGTTTTATTTATAGCAGTAACCAGAGCAGAAGAACTCATGGTAAACATGTTGGTATCGTCTGCGGCAGGTTCTTTGGGAAAATTATCAGGATTTTCACCCATCACTTTATACTTGCCATTATCGCTGGTAATTTCTACACTAAAATTTTTATCAATGGTAAATGTGAGTGGTTGATCAGGCAGATTTTTTAAAGAATCAATGAGGATTTTTGCCGGGATACAAATTTTCCCGCTGTCTCTTGCCTCAATATCTATATGAATTTTCATTACCGTTTCCAGGTCAGTAGCCACCACGGTAAGCTTGTTCTTTTCAATTTCAAACAAAAAGTCTTCGAGGATGGGTAAAACCGTATTTGTACTGATAACACCGCTGATATGCTGTAGTTGCTTGAGCAATGCTGACGACGAAACAATAAATTTCATAATAGCCGTTAAAATTTGAATTAGGCAAATATAGAATTAAGAGGATAAATCTACCCCAATTTTTTAAAAGGATATCAACGACTAATCCACTACCTTGCCTAATTTCGGGATGCTGTTTGTCAATAGGCTGAACAGCTGAAAAAACGCCCGGGTATTTTCATTTTCTATGATACAACGAAAACAACTTTCGCCGGATCAGGCATATGAAAAAATAAAGCATTATTGTGCTTACCAGGAACGCTGCCATAAGGAGACCCGGGAAAAATTATACAGCTTTGGTATACGAAGACATCAGGCGGATTTATTACTTTCTCAATTGATTGAGGAAGGCTACCTGAATGAAGAGCGCTTTGCTATTCAGTTTGCCGGTGGTAAATTCAGGATGAAACACTGGGGGCGAAATAAAATAGAACAGGGGCTGAAAGTCCGGTTGGTAGGCAGCTATTGTATTAAAAAAGCGCTGGCACAGATTGATGATAAAGATTATGAAGCTACTCTAAGCCGTCTGGCAGAGAATAAATGGCAGTTGCTAAAAGGAGAAAAGCACATTCTTATTAAAATGAGAAAACTGCAGGATTATCTTTTGCAAAAAGGCTACGAATATACCCGGGTGAAGGGTGCCGTAGAAAAAATAAAAGAGGCAAAAGGGTAACAAAAACATTATTTTTAGTTTCTGATTTTCAGATTTTGCAATCACTTTATTTCCGCACTTTATAAACAACGGCTAACTACTAAATTGTTAATAGCCATTTTCACGAATTAACCCAATACTTATCCGGACTGTTTTAAAGATTAATTAAGCAACTGTCAATAATTGCCTTTTACCGGTTGGTGAAAGGAGTGTTGAACGTTAACATTAAAATCAACAATATGACAAAAGCTAAAAAAAAGAAGCCTGCGAGAACAGCAAAAAAAAATGTAAAAAAAGCAGTAAAAAAAACTACAACATCTAAAGCCGGATCTAAAAAGATGCCCGTCAGGGGGGGAATATTAACAAGGGGCGCAGAAGGAGTAGCCGGTATTGAAAGCACAACGCTTGACACGCTGTGCATTGTCAATGGATCGGATAATAACATTACCCTCGAAGTAAGGGTGGGAGCTGAAGAACAAACCAGCGATATGACCATAAAGCTGGATGATACAGTAGTTGTTGAAAACCATGCCGGAAATTTTCCACCTACTATACTTGGAACCAATAAAAGCCTGGATAGCAAAAAACTGAGTATTGCTGCTGTGATTACAGATACATCACGGAAAACGAATTTTACAAGCCTGAAGATTATGCTTACCGGTGGTATAAGTGCCGATGTATATAATTTGTCTAAAACGGTTGATGAAGAAGGTGCATCCGCAGATTATATATGCCTGATCGAATTTTTTAAACCGTAAAAGTGTTGTATGAAACTTCCTCTAATGCTTTTAGCATTACTGACTTTTTCTTACCGGTCTATGAGCCAGGAGCAAATTGACACTACTATCACCATTGACCTGCTTAGTGCGCCGGCGTCGCCAGCTTCAAATTTATTAGGGATAGCACCCAGTGATATTGATAAACCAACCGATGTTTCTGCTTTTATGCTTTCACTTCAGTCGGCATCCAACTCATTTACAAAACTCCCCTCCAATTATGCGATAGATATAGCACCATACTGGTTATTCAAACAAAGCAAAAAAGGTGATATAACCACGAAAGGGTTTGCAGAATCCTCGGGCAAAGATGTTCTGAAGCAAACTTTAGTATTGTCCTTTGCCATTCGTAGTCCCGATTCTCTCGAAACAACATCATTGCGTACCGGGAGCATATACGGAGGATTGGGATTTAAACTATCAATTCTGAGAGGTGAATATGATAATAGTACAAAAAACGCATTGAATAAAATAAAGGCGCTACAGGATATCAGGCTGAGGCATTTGGATAAGGTGATAACTGGTTTTAAAGCAAATGTTGACCCTGATGTTATTGAATTGCGACA
Source organism: Bacteroidota bacterium (assembly GCA_018268105.1). GTDB lineage: Bacteria > Bacteroidota > Bacteroidia > Chitinophagales > Chitinophagaceae > Agriterribacter. The sequence goes on from JAFDXG010000007.1 coordinate 56,551, forward strand.
GAAGATGCACGACTTGTTTAAAGACAAATCAACCGAAGAACAAATTGAAATTAAAAATAGCCCAGAGTTCAAATCTATACAGGAGCAGTTGAGTAAAAAGCTACTTCAATATAAAGAAGCTGAAAAAAATGATGCAATTGATGAGTTAGATAAACAGATACAAGCCGTAGCGGCTACTTTTCAAACTGTAAGAATTGGATGGACATGGGAAATATCAGGCGGGATAAGTACAGAATTCAGAAACAGACAGTTTAACAATTCCAAAATATACAATGCCGGGGTTTGGTCTACTGTTGGGTATACCGATACTACTTATGGTGCAGGTTTGTTCCTGCTCCGTCTTTTGCACAATCCCGATCAGGTATTTGCAAAAAACAATATGGTAAATGATATGATGAATATTACCACTTTTGATGCCGGGCTAAGGTATATCTATAACCGGCCGCAATCTAAGTTCAGCGCAAGTGTGGAAGCCATATACAGGAGTATTCTTTCATCGAATACCATTGACCCGTCGTGGCGTATTGTTTTTAATGCCGACTATAAAATACTGGCTAATCAGAAACTTACTTTTTCAATAGGCAGAAATTTTGATGGTACAATTACTAAAGCAGGGAATCTCATAGCAGCACTTACCTTCCTGAAAGGATTTGGTAACAAGCGGTAGAAATAATTCTTACCGAAGGAACACCGTATTTATCATCATAAACAAAGCTCCTGGGTAAACAGGATTACCTGAGAAAAGATCAAGACCATTTCAGTTGGGTAATGCATAATTATTCTGATGAAAAAGATGGTTTTGTGAGCTGGAAGGGTATGATAGGGGGGAAGATGGTATAACCCTGTATTGCAAAGGCAGGCAGGATTACCGTGCCTCTAAAACATAATAAAGGCTAAGATTATCTGAGTCTTTTCCTTTTTGGTGTGGGCTCCGATAGTAATCGGAGCGACACAAGGATTTTCAGTCCTATTAAATAGAAAACCCCAACGAATTCGCCGGGGTCTTTGTGGTGTGGGGCGGGATCGAACCGCCGACACAAGGATTTTCAGTCCTTTGCTCTACCGACTGAGCTACCGCACCATTGTTTAACTTGCTCTATCCCGATATCATTTCATTCATCTGGAGCATATTTTTCAAAACGGGTAGCAAAAATAGAGGAATTCAACTTAACTACGAAATTATTTAGCAGCTTCCGGAGTGCCATATTCAATATATTTCCAGCTAAAATGGTTTCCCTTAACTGAAAATAATAAAAACCCCCTGGGTCCGTGCCGGTTACCCCTCCAGGAAGGACGACCAGCAACGGCTCCGCCGGTAATGAAATGTGTTCTGTTCTCCACGTTAATATCTTCCAGCCAATGGGTATGGCCCTGTAATACCAGCTTTAACTGATGATTTTTAAAAAGTTGCAGTACCTCATCGCGGTTTTTTATCCATGGGGTTGCTGTACCTGTAGTGTTATTAGTTGGATAAACCTGATAAAAGGAAGATACAAAAGGAAGGTGTGCTGCAATAGCCACTGGTGTACGGGCATCAACTTTTTCCAAATCTTGTTTCAGCCACTCCAACTGCTTCTCATCTACTCTGCCGAAATATTTTTTATCAGCAACATCCAGTACATTCAATACTATAAAATGCCAGCCTTTATGATCAAATGAATAATACGGTTTACCGAGATAGCGTGTAAACATCCCATACTTATAATCCGGATGAGTAGAGTCAATATCACTTTCAGGGTAAATACCAAACAGTTCGTGATTGCCCATGCAACTATGCACCGGAACATTAATTTTTGCTTTTAGTTCCTTATACAGGGAGAACAGTGAATCTCCTTTTTTTACGTTACCCCGCATTACATCAAATACCTGATCGCCCCCGGTCAACACAAAATCTACGTTCATTTTATTGATTGTATCAATTAACCGGGAAAACTCCGATACAACAAAGGGATCATGCTTTACATGGAGATCGGTCATAAATACAAAAGAAAACTCCTGTTCTTTTCCGGGGTGGTGCTGAGAAAAAGTATTCAGCACAAAAAGGCAAAAAAACAGGACTCCAGCAGTTCGATAAAAAGGTTTCATACCATACAGAGAAAAATATTACATTCCATACTGATTCAGGAACTTTATCCGCATAATTTTTAATTGTTCCCAGGTATAATTACCGTCACTGAGTTCCTGCTGCGCTACCTGTAATGAAGAGGTTTCGCAACTTTTGAAATAGTCCAGGATATCATCCTGGTCGTATTCATCTACCATTTCGTCAATGGCATAGTCAAGATTAAGCTTTGTACCGCTGGCGGCAATGGTTTCCATTTCTTCCAACAGTGCATCCAGGCGAATATCTTTGTTTTTTGCAATAGACTCCAGCGGGATTTTTTTATCTGTTTGCTGAATAATATATACTTTCAGCCCGCTTTTATTCACCACGCTTTTCATTACGAAATCATCAGGCCGCTCAATATTGTTTTCCTCCACATAACGTGCTATAAGTTCTACAAATGGCTTGCCGTAACGCAGCGCTTTGCCCTTACTCACTCCCTGGCATTTTTCAAGCTCGGTGATGGAGGTAGGGTAAATCGTTGACATGTCCTGCAATGAAGTTTCGAGGAATATCACAAACGGGGGTAATCCTTTTTTCTTAGCTTCTTTCTGGCGAAGATCTTTTAGCATTTCAAACAATTTCTCATCAGTGCCTCCACCTGTATTGGCTTCAGATGAGCTATCGTCATCATCTTCGTTGGCTTCTTCAAAAAGGTTGTTTAAAACTATTTTAAATGAAACAGGTTTCTTCAGGAATTTTTCTCCTTTAGCGCCCATTTTCAGCACCCCATAATCTTCTATATCTTTTTGCAACAAACCTTCCAGCAGCATTTGCCGTATCAGAGAGTTCCAGTAGTGATCCGGTTGGTCATTACCTGAGGCAAATTCAGCTAAACTACCATGGCGATACATGTTTATCTGGGGGGTAAGCCTGCCTACGAGGATATTCACCACATAGTCGGTGGTAAAACGCTCATCAAGTTTTTTAACCACTTTCATCACCTTCACCACATCGTCTTTTGCTTCTACTCTTTCTTTTGGATGAAGACAGTTATCACATTCTCCGCAATTTTCTTCTGTATATTCCTCTCCAAAATAACTCATCAATATTTTTCTGCGGCAAACTCCGGCTTCTGCAAAGGCAACGGTTTCACTAATCAATTGTGCACCTACCTCCCGTTCACTTAATGGTTTGTCGCGCATCAGGTGCTCCAGCTTGGCCACATCTTTATGCGAATAATATAATATACACTTCCCTTCCAGTCCGTCGCGACCGGCACGGCCGGTCTCCTGGTAATAATTCTCTATAGATTTGGGTATATTATAATGAATTACGAAACGGATATCTGGTTTATCAATTCCCATTCCAAAAGCGATAGTTGCTACAATCACCTGAACCTCTTCGCTCAAAAACAAGTCCTGGCGTTCCGCTCTAAGCTTGCCATCAAAGCCCGCATGATAAGGAACAGCTTTAATGCCATTGGCAACCAGTATATCGGCCAGCTCTTCTGTTGTTTTACGGTTGAGGGTGTATATTATACCACTCTTACCTTTCATCCCCACAATAAACTTTACTATACTTTTAATCGTTTGATCCTTTTTTATTTTTGGTTGTATTTCATAATATAAGTTGCTGCGGTTGAAGGAAGAGATATAAATTTTTGGATCACGCAGGGCAAGGTTTTTAATAATATCGCTCTGCACTTTTGGGGTAGCCGTAGCGGTTAATGCTATCACAGGGATATTGGGGTTTATCTCCGTCATCATTTCACGCAGGCGACGGTATTCCGGGCGAAAATCATGGCCCCATTCCGAAATGCAATGCGCTTCATCTACTGCAAAAAAAGAAATTTCCAAATCGCGGAAGAAATCAAGGTTCTCCTGTTTGGTCAACGTTTCTGGAGCAACATATAAAAGTTTTGTATGGCCATTTTTCAAATCATCGTGCACCTCTTTTATTTCTTTCTTATTCAGGGTAGAATTTAAAAAATGTGCGACATCGTCATTGCTGCTATAGCCCCGCACAAGGTCTACCTGGTTTTTCATCAGAGCAATAAGCGGGGATACAACAATTGCACAGCCGGGGCTTAATAAAGCCGGGAGCTGGTAGCACAAACTTTTACCACCACCGGTTGGCTTTATGACAAAAGTATCATGACCTGCAAGCAGGTTTTCTATAGCCGGTTTTTGATTTCCCTTAAAAGCCTTGAATCCGAAATATTCCTTCAGACCGGCTTCTAAATCAATTTTACTATTTTTTAGAGGAACTGCCTTAGTTGTTGTGTTTGTTTTGGCAGTGGATTTCTCTTTTGAAGCTGTTTTTTTTGTTGCTGTTGGCATGTCATTCTGTTTACCGCACTCTGCATGAACTATGCATGCATTTTTTAAAAGTAGGCGAAGTTAATATAATATACACTTTTACGTAAGGTTAGTGAATGCTTTATCACAATACATTAACTGTTAGATACATAGAAAGTATAACCCTATTAAGATATGAAAAAAACAGGATTTAATAAAGATTTTTATACAGGGTACAGTTTTTGTAAACCATTATTTTTCAAGTAGGTTTGCGGGAGTTTTACATGGGTAACATTGATATTCAAACAATAGCAAAGCGTACAATCTTACTGGAGGCTGAGTCTGTAGAGCAGCTGATGCAGTATATAGATGATGAGTTTGAGCAGGTTGTAAAATTAATTGCTTCCTGCAAAGGAAAACTTGTTATTACCGGTATAGGTAAGAGTGCTTTAATAGCTCAAAAGATTGTAGCGACATTAAATTCCACGGGTACCCCTGCATCTTTTTTGCATGCTGCTGATGCTATACATGGCGATCTTGGCCTGGTTCAACCAAACGATATTGTTCTGGTAATCAGCAAAAGCGGCGAAAGCCCTGAAATAAAATTATTGTTACCATTGATTAAGAATTTTGGTAATACTATTATTGCCATGACCGGCAATCTGCAATCTTTTTTGGCAACACATGCTGAGTATATACTAAATACCAGCGTGAAACAAGAGGCTTGTCCTAATAACCTGGCGCCGACTACCAGCACTACCGCCCAATTAGCTATGGGTGACGCTCTTGCAGTTTGCCTTATTGAAAATAATGGCTTTACCAGTGATGATTTTGCAAAGTTCCACCCAGGTGGCACACTCGGTAAAAGATTATATCTTAAGGTAGGAGATTTGTTAGCTCGGGATGTGATGCCACAAGTTGAAATGAATTCGGATCTGAAAGAAGTAATTATTACCATAACAAAATATAGAATGGGAGCTACTGCGGTTGTGAAAGAGGGTGCTATTACCGGGATAATCACTGATGGGGATTTACGCCGTATGCTTCATAAAGGTGAAGACCTGGCAGATGTAAGAGCACAGGATATCATGAGCAGAAACCCAAAATGTATAGAGGAAGATCAGTTGGCTGTTTCCGCTTTGGATTTGATGAGGAAAAATGATGTAAGCCAGTTATTGGTGAAAAACGATAATATATACGTTGGTGTATTACATTTGCACGATTTAGTAAAAGAAGGAATTATATAAAACAAAAACTATTGTTTAGATAATTATGAACAAGAATCATTATGTGGCAATCATGGCCGGAGGAATTGGCAGCAGATTTTGGCCGCTTAGCAGAACTTCTTATCCAAAACAATTTCTTGATATTTTAGGCAGTGGTAAAACGCTGATACAACAAACTTTCGACCGGTTTGCTGATTTTATTCCTAAAGAAAATATTTATATCATCACTTCTGATGAATATATACCCATTGTAAAAACTCAGTTACCTTTTGCTGTTGAAGAAAATATCTTAGGCGAGCCTTCCCGAAAAAATACAGCACCCTGTATTGCTTATATTGCTCACAAACTGAAAAAGATTAACCCCGACGGATGCCTTATTTGTGCACCGGCCGACCATTTGGTTTTAGAGCAGATCGCTTTTAAAAAAGTATGTATAGAAGCATTAAACTTTGTTCGTGTAAATAATGCACTGGTTACACTGGGTATAAAACCCACCCACCCCAATACTGGTTACGGATATATACAACATGAGCAGTATGAAGTAAGCGACAATGTATTTAAAGTAAAAACATTTACCGAAAAGCCTAACCTTGAAATAGCCAGGACATTTTTGGCAAGCGGGGATTTTTTATGGAATGCCGGCATATTTGTGTGGAAGGTGAAAAATATTTTGCAGGCCTTTGAAAAATATCTACCGGAAATAAATGAACTTTTTGTTGCTGAGGAAAAAGCGCTTAACACCGCTAAAGAGAAAAAAGCTATGGATAAAATTTATCCCCTCTGCACCAGTATATCAATAGACTATGGTATAATGGAAAAGGCGGACAATGTATATATCATCCCTTCAAGTTTTGGCTGGAGCGACCTGGGTACCTGGAACTCCGCTTATGAGAATATAGATAAAGATGATGCGGGTAACGCTGTATCATGCAGGAATTCAATGCTTATTGATGCCTCAAACAATATGATTCATGCGGGACAGGATAAACTGATTGTATTGCAAGGGTTAGAAAATCACATCATAATTGACACTGATGATGTATTATTGATTTGCAACCGCAGCAAAGAACAGGAGATTAAAGAATTTGTAGCTGAAATAAAGAGAAGTAAGGGGGAAAGGTTTCTTTGATACCGGAGGCATATACCGGTGCTGGGGTTCCTTTCAAACTGTATCAAATTTAAAAAACAGACCTGACCGAAGCCAGGTCTGGCGCATGATAGTAAGAAGCAAAACGATAGGAGTAAACTCTTACCTTCGGTAAACGTATATTTTTAATAAGACAGTATAAATGATTATTCAAATTTTAGGAAATTTTTTAGCAACCCTTTAAAGTTGATATTTGTCAATCATAGTATAATGTAGACCTGGCTATGAAAGCGCGGATAAAAAATTTAAAAATTCAATTGAGCTATATTTACTTTACAAATATTAGAATATGAAAGAATTAATTGACCGTTTGAAAAACGAAGCGGGGCTTTCGGAAGAGCAGGCATTAAAAGCAATTACTATGATGAAAGACTTTGCAAAGGAAAAATTTCCTTTGCTATCCGGAGCAATTGAAAAAGTTTTTAGCAAATATGCTCCAAAAGATGAGGACGATTTTCTGGCATAAAATCCAAGGGTAAAGAAACCATTACGTTTCATTTTATCAAGCCTGTAGTACTTCTCTTGCAATTACTATTTTTTGTATTTCGCTGGTGCCTTCTCCTATAGTGCATAGCTTACTGTCTCTATAGAATTTTTCAACAGGAAAATCTTTGGTGTAGCCGTATCCACCGAAAATTTGCACAGCGTCGTTGGCAACTTTTACTGCTACTTCACTGGCATAATATTTTGCCATTGCCGCTTCTTTAGTCATGTGCAGTCCCCTGTTCTTTTTATCAGCAGCATGGTTTATCAGCAGTTCAGCCGCCATAATTTCTGTAGCCATGTCCGCCAGCTTGAACGATATGGCCTGGAACTGTGATATGGGTTTACCGAATTGTTCCCTTTCTTTTGAATATTGTAGCGCGGCCTCATAAGCTCCTTTTGCAATACCCAACGACAAAGCAGCTATGGAAATTCTGCCGCCATCCAGCACTTTGAGCGACTGTTTAAAACCATCACCAACATTTCCCAGTCTGTTGCTGTCAGGTATTCTGCAATTGTCAAATATCATTTCTGCCGTTTCGCTGGCGCGCATACCCAGTTTATTTTCCTTCTTGCCGCCGCTAAAGCCCAGTGTGCACCGTTCTACAATAAAAGCTGTTGCATTATTTTTCGTTCTGGGTTCTCCGGTTCTTGCAATTACTACGGCAATATCACCTGATTTTCCATGCGTAATCCAGCACTTGGTGCCATTTAATATCCAGTCATTACCATCTCTTACGGCAGTAGTTTTCATATTAGCTGCATCACTTCCTGTGCCCGGCTCAGTAAGCCCCCAGGCGCCAATCCATTCTGCAGACGCAAGTTTAGGTAAACAGGTGGTTTTTTGGCTTTCATTGCCGAAAGTAAGTATATGCCCGGTACATAAAGAATTATGCGCAGCAAGGCTCAATCCTATTGATCCGCAAACTTTAGCCACCTCCTGAATGATCATTACATATTCTAAATATCCTAATCCTGCGCCTCCGTATTTTTCGGGTACTAACACACCCATTAGTCCGAGTTTTCCCATCTCTTTAAAAACCTGCAGCGGGAACTCCTGACTTTCGTCCCAATGCATTACATAAGGTTTTATGTATTGTGTTGCAAAATTCCGGGTGGTATCTCCAATCTGTCGTGTCAGTTCATTAGTTGCAAAGTCCATATAATAACTGAATTAAAAATTGTTGTAAAAATAACTTGAAATCTCTGATCCTCAACACAATTCAATTCACAATAAGGTAAGGCAGGATTTTCTTAAATACATCATCAGTAATTAATTGTATGTGTTTTATGTCTTCAGGCGATTGGAAATTTCCGTGCTGATTACGATATTGAATAACGATGTTGGCCAACTGATATTTTATATAAGGGTGTGCTTTTAATTCTTCAAATGAAATCGTATTGATATTAATTTGCTTTATAAGCAAGGGATTGCATTGAAGCCTGGAGTTGATTTTTGCAAAAACGGAATCTGCTAATCCGTAAACTTCGGCAACCTGTTTTACATCGTAAAATCCCCCCAGTTTTTCCCTGAATTTTATAATCCTTGCTGCAAGTTTGCTTCCAATCCCCGGTAATGCAATTAGTGCTGAAGTATCTGCACTGTTAATTTCTACCTTTTCGGGCGATTCTTTTTGAACTTTTGACAAAAATGCAACGGACTTTTCAATAGGTTTTTCAATAAGTGCATTGCTATGAATTATACGCACATAAGGCAGGAGACGATTGTAATCTTTTTTTCTTAAGCCATATATCCTGCCAATATCTTCGGCTTTGTAAAACTTCCCGCCTTTGTTTTTAAAACGTTGTATGGTATATATAGTTTTATCTTCTATTCCCAATTGTTTCCATTCCTGTTGTGATGCGGTGTTGGGATCAAAGTAAAACACTTCAGAATCTGCCTGATGTTTCGCCGTGGAGATTTGTGTTTGATGATTTTTTTCAGAATAGGCACTCCCGGCATTTTCTTTCCTGTTTTCGGGTTGCTTCAGTTGTGCTACCTGTGTTTTGAACAATTCAAAATCCTGTTGGTCAAAATGTGCGGGCGGGGATATCAACTGCGGAAGCTTCCAGATTATAATCAACAATACAAATAGTGTAATAATACCTGTACGTTCTTTTTTGCTGAAATCAAAGTATTCTTTCAACCGGTTAGCGCCCATACAAAAATTATAACCGTTAAGATACAATAAATTTGAAAGAGAAAGATTTCAATAAATTATTTAAAACGAAAGTGTCAGCCCGTCATAGGCAAGATATACACCTTCTGGTAGTTCTTTGGATACATCTTCATGTTTACCTAATTGATGGCTGATATGAGTAAGATATGTTGAAGGTATATCAAGTTTACGGGCAAGATCAATGGCTTCTTCAAGACTAAAATGAGAAATATGTTTTTCTTTCCGGAGTGCATTTAATACCAGCACTTTGCTTCCCCGGATAAGTTCAAGGCTTTTGTCATCAATGCGGTTGGCATCGGTGATATAGGTAAATTTCCCAAAACGAAAACCGAGTACCGGCATATGCAGATGCCATACCGGCACCGGAATGATAGTTAAATCACCGATCTGAAAAGTTTTATCCGTAAGCGTATTAAGTGTTATGTCAGGGGCACCGGGATATTTTTTTTCAGCAAATGCGTAAGGAAATTCCCTCATGATCACTTCCAGTGTCATTTCATTTCCAAAAATATCCATTGGTTTTTGCATGAAATAATTAAAACCTCTTACATCGTCGAGTCCCGCTACATGGTCTTTATGCGGATGGGTAAAGATAATGGCATCCAGTTTTTGTGTGTTAGTGCGTAGCATCTGGCAGCGAAAATCTGGTCCGGAATCCACAACTATATTGGTGGTTTTGCTTTGAATGAGAATGCTCGACCTTAGACGTTTATCTTTTAAATCGGCGGATTTACATACCGGACAGTTGCAGCCAATCATGGGTACGCCGCTGCTGGTGCCTGTGCCAAGAAAACTAATGCTGATATCGGGATAACTCACGCTTCAAAGCTAAAAGAAAATACGAAACAGCGAACATAGATTAAAAATTCCATGCCTTAATCCATTACCGGTTTGGTCATAATCTCTTCATATAGTTTTTGCGACTCAAGGGTTAATGCATCATATGAAATATCCAATTGAGGGAGTAGATCAATCAGGGTATTAATCCTTCCTTCGAGCATAAGGAATTTATTAAGTACCACTACCTTTTTTTGCTGCAGGATGCAATATCCACTCTGGAATGTACCTCTTTCGTATCGTACTACGTATCCGCCCTCCTCGAGCAAGGTTTCAATTTTATTTAGAGCAGACTGATTTAATTTCATTGATAATGATTCTCCTGCAAATTTACGGATTACAAATAGCTTAGTGTTTTGGCTTTTTTCCACAGTTGTGGATAGCCGGCATTTATTTACTTAATATTTTGATTTCAACCCGGCGATTGGCTGTTTGCTGTTCTTCATTAATCTCGTCAACATACAGTTTGCGGCTGGATCCAAAGCCTCTGTAGCTTAATCTTGCAGGGTCTATACCATTTTGAATGAGGTAATCACATACAAATTTTGCTCTCTGTAGGGAGAGGTCGCGGGTGCCTGTATCGTAGTCATATCCATCGCCCCCGTTTCTTTCGCAGCAAATATGCCCCTGTACTTCTATTTTAAGTTTGGGATGCTCCCTCATTGTTTGCAGCAGTTCGGTAAGCAGCGGTAATGAGTAAGACATGAGGGCATGTCTCCCGCCGATGAAGTTGAGGTTGCGCAGGATCAACTGATCGCCGGTCTTAGTGGCAGGATCTTTTATAAAATCTGAAATATTTTTTTGGACCTGTACATTACGGGTCGGTCTTGCCGGCGCTGTGATCCCAGGCTTTAACTTACTTTTGATAACAATTTCAACTCTCCTGTTGAATGCCCTGTTCTCGTCTGTATTGTTGTCAAAAGCAGGGTACCGTTTTCCCCAGCCGATGAGCCCGTTGAGCATCCTGTCTGTACTGCCTTTTTCATAGAGGTAGGCTTTCACCGTATTTACCCTTGAAAGGGAGAGGCTGTCATTGTAGTTGTTATTACCTATGCTGTCGCAGTGTCCTGAGAGTGCTATACCCTGAATATATCCTCGCTGTAATAAATTGGAAAAAAAACTGTCTATTGATAGTTTTGCCTGTGGTAGCAGGTTATATTTATTGAATTCAAAATGCACAATAAGAGTATCATACTGCTGAGCATTTAGTTTATTCATCCAGCAGCCGGTAAGGAAGAGAAACATTGCTGCAATATGCCGGCATTTCAACATGACAGATGAATTGTATTAGTATCCGGGGTACAAATGTATTTATCAAACGTTTTTTATATGTCAACTCTGCAGTGCCTGATTTAAAACTACTTATTTGTCATTCTTATCACAGGCACAATCATCTCTTCTATACTTACCCCACCATGCTGAAAAGTGTTCTTATAATAATTGGCATAGTAACTATAGTTATTGGGGTAACAAAGATACCCGTCTTCCCGTGCAAAGATAAATGAAGAGTTTACGGTAGGCGCCGGCAATCCGGCCTCCTTAGGGTCTCTGAACGCCAGCACCTCTTTGGGTTCATAATTCAGGTTACGGCCGTGCTTGTATCTGAGATTGGTTGTAGTTTGTTTATCTCCTATTACTTTGCAGGGCGTTTTCACTCTTACACTGCCATGATCTGTTGCTACTATCAGCGTAAGAGATTTGTCAGATATTTTCTTCAGAGCCTGATTAAGCGGAGAGTATTCGAACCAGCTTGCTGTAATACTTCGGTAGCTTGACTCATCGCTGGCAAGCTCTTTGAGCACTTCCATTTCTGTGCGGGCATGGCTGAGCATATCTACAAAATTGTACACAATAATATTGATATCGTTCTGCAACAGGTTATGGATATTGTCTACCAGTTTTTGACCGTCCTGGTGATTGGTAATTTTTGTATAAGAGTATTTAAGCTCTCCTTTATACAGGCGCTTCAACTGTGCTTTCAAAAACTCCTCTTCATGCAGATTTTTTCCACCTTCTTCATCATCGTTTTTCCACTGTGCCGGAAAATGCTTTTCTATATCCACCGGCATCATGCCGGCAAATATTGCATTGCGGGCATATTGTGTGGCAGTGGGCAGTATGGAATAAAAAGTTTCCTCTTCCTGCATCCGGAAACTTTCGCCAAATATGGGCTGTATAGCTTTCCACTGATCGTAGCGCAGGTTATCTATAAGAGCTACAAATAGGGGTTTCCCTTTTTCGATATGGGGTAATATTTTATAACGGAAAAGTGTATGGCTCATAATAGGCGCATCGGTACTCTTGGGATGTACCCAGGAGGCGTAATGCTTACTGATAAACTTAAAAAACTCAGTATTGGCTTCGTTTTTCTGGGTTTGAAAAACCTCCCGCATTTCAGG
>JAFDXG010000080.1 GCA_018268105.1 Bacteroidota bacterium
AATATTTTTGTTGTTGTATCCCGTTCAATGGTATATCTTTTCTCTTTTTCCAGAGAAGTCTTTATAGTTAAGAAAACATTCTGATCAACACTGAAGTTTGTAGTACTTATAATATAGGTCTGATCGTCTATTTTATTTTCTACATCATTGGTTTTCGAACAGCCGGTTATGAAGAAAGCAAGGATCAAGGCGAAGTAGGTGTAGTTCATTATTTTGCTTTTGTATATACTTTACCTGTATTTGCCTGGCTGTATCTTTTACACCGTTTCGTAAGAATAAATCCGTATACTCCTTCTCACCCACAATATAGGAATACTAGGTATAATACTTCATATTATATTTAACTTAACAGTAGTAAAGCAAAGGTAAAAATTTATAACTTCTGTACTATATGTTTTTTTATACACCACCATAAATAGAAAACCCGCCATCCACACAAATCATCGCCCCGGTAACGAAGCTCGACTCATCGCTGAGCAGCCATACCAATGCTCCCTGGAGCTCGTCAGGATGTCCTAACCGCCTGAAAGGGGTCTGATTGATAATGCGCTGCCCCCGTTCCGTATAATGGTTGTCTTCATCCATCAGCAGCTTCCTGTTTTGTTCGGTAAGAAAAAAACCGGGTGCCAGTGCATTCATCCTTATCCTGTCGCCATAACGATTTGCCAGTTCTACGGCATACCACTGCGTATAACAATCCACAGCGGCTTTGCCTATATTATATCCAAGCACCCGGGTAATAGCCTTCTTGGAATTCATAGAGGATATATTTACAATACTTCCTTTCCCTGATGTTTCCGCCATCGATTTTCCAAATACCTGTGTAGGTACGATCGTGCCCCAGCAGTTCAGTTCCATTACGTTGCGCATTCCTTCCACATTCATTTTAAAAATATCATCCCCGGGGCTTAATACTCCTTCAGGTTGTATGCCACCGGCTGCATTTACCAAACCATCTATCTTGCCAAACTCATGCAATACTTTGTTACAGGCTTCCGCCAGTTCCTCCACATTCAGCACATCCGCTTTCAATGCCATAGCCCTGCCTCCCCCATCTGTGATAGCAGTTGCACGCTCCCGGGCCACCGTGTCATTTCTTCCCAGTATGCATACTGTTCCGCCTGATGCCGCTATAGCATTTACAAACGATCCGCCTAATATCCCCGTTCCACCGGTAACAACAATTACCTTGTCCTTCAACCGGTCATTTTTTTTCAATGTATTTTCCATATTCTTTTTCTATTTACTTACGGATGGGTTGTTTTAATAATACCGTTCCCTTCAGGAACACTAACCTCCACCATGCAGTTCTTTTTATCCGCAGCAGCAATCTTTTGCCGCCTGCCATTCAGTATAATATCTTCTGTGTGCGCCTGCACGGGTACCTTCAGCCTGGTTGGCCGGGTAGCGGCATAATGAATCTCTCCCTTGTATATTTCAGCGGAAACCGGCGCATCAGCACTTAGTATAAGCTCATTTTGATACAGAAGATTGGTTGCATTGACTACAAAAAGAGTATCCTCGTTCCAAACCATGGCAAGAGCGTCCGTTTTAAAGTCATTGACAATATAATCCGTCTTGTCTTTTGTACGAAAAACGATCTTGCGCCCTGCTCCCTCACCATACACAAAATTTTCCTGATGCTGGAACCGGATGTCCGGGATATGTCCTGAATCGGAGGAAACAAACAAATTGCCTGCTATCAGCGGCTCTTTTGCGGTACGTGCCGTCAGCATAATCATCCCTTCTTTAACCAGCGGCTTTTCTTTTTGTAAAGTGATGAGATAATGAGGAGTTTCCACAGCACTCACCTCCTTTTTCTGCGGGGCGAGATGAAAAATATTCAGCGAAGCACCCTGTCTTGTAACGGTTGACATTTCATCGCCTGTTTTGATGCTGTTCAGCTCAGGCGTTTGGTATAGCAAAGAAACATCCACGTCTTCACTGCCGGGTACAATTTCATCCAGCATCAACAATATTCCGGGCTTAATAAAAATGTTATTCCTTCGTATGGCGTTCACCTTACCCCAATACAGCTTCCCGATATTGCCGGAAGAAAATCCCGCGATCTTCCCGTCAAAATACTGTTCAATGAATGCATGATCATTCAACCCGGGTGCAAAATCAAAACCGTCTCCTACCCGCTGGCTCTGGTGATTTCCATTTATGAGAATAGTAGAATGCGCTACAGGTTGTATAAAGGAAGACTGGTAAACAGGATCATCATAGTAAGTGCTCCCTCCCCGCTCCACAATAAAATCCACACCCCTGTCCGACAGCATAAAGCTTCCCTGGTCCATATGCTGATGGTTGAAAAATGCACCGGTACGCATGGAAAACGAAAAATCATTTTTCCCCCAACCTCCTTTAAAAACAGACGTCCCTATTTTCCTGAAAACCTTATCCGGGTTTTCATCAAAAGGAGAATCCTGCGGAATGTTGTCTACGTCAAAAAGCACATCATACCATGTTTCCTCCTTTTTAAAGTAATGGTACAGCCAGCTTAAGCGGGGCTCTTTGCGCATACTGAGCAGAAACGCCCAACCTGGGAAACTGGTCAAAGATCGTGCGGCATCGCCAAAATGAAAATAGTTCCCGGCTTCCAGCACCCCCGACCAGATGTATTCATTATAAGAATTTACCAGCGGCGCGGAGAGGTCAATATTAAACACACGCTTTAACGAAGGAAGGCTCATGGACATGTTGTTAAAAGAATATTCATTGTACCCCAATCCTTCTCCCCAGCCGCCATCGAGACTATCGCTGACTTTATTAATAAATGAATAGTATTTTAATAACGCTCCTGTAAAATAGGGCTCCATAGTTTCGGTTTCTTTTCCGTCGTTAAACATGGCGGCCATCGTCATAAGCGAACCGCCAACGGTCATGGCTATCCAGTTGGATGTTCTTCCCGTAATATTATCATCATATACGAAGGTCTTGTGAACGCCTTCTACTATATTTTTTATAAACGCATTCCTCACCGTTTGCCTTTCCGTCTCCGTCATCAACGGGTAGATGAGGTCGTACGCCAACGAAAGGCTATGCGACCAGGTACCTGTTCTGTGATCGCCAAACCTCCCCCTCTTGGTCTGCCAGGGGCTGGCCCAGTCTTTCCAGCCGGACAAAGTAACCAGCACATCTTTTGCATATTTCCCCGCTTCTTCGCTTTTATTAAAAACATACGACAATGCATTCCATTTCAGCGCCTCGCCGGTAACAACACTGTGCGCTCCCCACGCATCCCAGGAAGGAAGCCAGTTTTCATCCGGGAACTGGTCCAGGTCATATATAAGACTGCTCACAGGAATTTTTTCCCGCTGCTGCCTGGCATTTGTTGCTATTTCTTCTAAAACCGGTTTATATTTTTCCAACCGGAATCGGTTTTCGATCCATGCCTGCTTTTCCGCATCAAACAACAAACGGGGGTGCATTTCACGAGGATGATTCGCTACAATATGCAGGGTAAACTCCGTTGCTGCGATTTTGTTTTTATTGTCATAGCCTGATAAAGTTGCCCTATACAACCCTGCGGGAAAGTTGAGGGCAAGCTGGTTCAATTCCCACCTGCTGCCCTGTTTTAGCAGCTTGCCTGTAAAAACTATTTTTTCAGGCTCTGTAAAAGACGCGATTTGAATGTTAACCCTGCTGGCATTAATATCCCAGTTCCCCTTCAGTGAAAACTTTTCGCCTTGCAAATAATGCTTTAAAGGAATGAACGGCGCGAATTCCGGGAGCTTTGTTACAGCTGGCAGTGTAAAGCGGAATGGCTTTTCCCTGGCGCCTTCAAACGAAATATCGTCAAGTCCTATATAAAAAGGCATTTCAGGATCGCAGTCCGGTATTTTAATAAGAAAAAGAAGCGCGTATACATGCACCGGGTCAGCAGCGTTGATCACAGTGTTCTCCCGAACAAAATCATCAAAGCCAACGGACGCCCATACCCATTGATTGATGGCGGGATTACTGATCGTAACATCCAATGTTCCCAAAGCGCCCGCCGCTAATCTTACTTTTATAAAAGAGGGAGCAAGATGCGATTTAACAAAATACCTGAATCTAATTGTAGCGCCGGGTACAAGATACATATCAAGGAGTTTCTGGGCTCCCCCGTAATTATCCACATTGCTGTAGGGCGTTACTTTTTGCACAATGGAGGTATTGCTGTCCCCCTGCTGTATTTGCCCGATCCGGAAGTTCTGATCATAAGCAATATCCTGCCAGTGCGGATAGGATGCCCAGGCGCCTAACAGCCCTTCTTCAAAATGTTCTGAATAAACATATCTTTCCAGTGTGCTGTATTTCCCTTCTTCCGAAGCCTGCAACTGCGCATAACCACCCTTGTAATAACCCAAAAGAAGGACAGTCATGAAAAAAATACTTTTTTTCATCAACCCTTTTTTATTTTAAAAATGAATGACCTATTTTTTCCACTTCCTCAACCGGTAGCCATAGAATGCATAAAAAACAAGAAAAAGATAGCAGGGAAGCAGTACCCAGTAAGCCTGCCTGTTGCCATATACATCCGCAAAATGACCATATACCAAAGGCATAATGGCATTCGCAATAAGTCCCATGATCAGTATGGATGCGCCCACCTTGGTATATTTGCCCAATCCATCCAGGGCCAGCGGCCATATTCCCGGCCACACCAGAGAATTGGCGATACCCAGCATGGCAAGAAACCAGATGGAAATATTTGCCGTATGCCCAAGGAACCTGACTTCAGTGTTAGCGAAAACGATCAGCAAGGTGAGCGTTGATCCCAACAACGTGCAAATCCTTAAAACATTCAACTGGCTTATGAAACGCGGGATGAGGATGATGCCGAGCAAATAACCCGTGATCGTTGCCCCAAGCGTATAGGCAGGAAACACTTTTGCTTCCAGCAAACCTATATTCATGGAGTTGGCGTAACTAATAATGGTATCAATGGAAATGATTTGCGTGCCGATGTGCAGGAAGATGGCAACCGCTCCCAGCACCAGTTGGGGGAATTGAAACACAGCGGTTTTTCCGGCATTTGCATCCGCAACTTCCTTACTCTCATGTTCCGTGTCAATTTCGGGGAGGGATGAATACCTGATCATAAATCCAAGCCCGATCAGTATCACGCCCACACATGCATAAGGTACGATCACACGCCTTACCAGCTCATCCAGCGCGGCTGCCCTGTCAGCTTCATTCATCAGGGGTATTTGCCTGAACAACTCCGTATCGGTGGCTTTCAGCACTACCGCTGCAAATAACAATGGCGATATAATGCCGGCCACTTTATTGAATATGCCCATAATGCTGAGCCGCTGAGCTGCTCTTTCTCTGGGGCCGAGAATGGTAATGTAGGGATTGGCAGCGGTCTGCAACAAAGCCGTACCTGCTCCTATGGAAAATAAACCGATCAAAAAAACAATGTATTCCCTGGTAAGGGCAGCAGGAATAAAAATAAAGGCGCCTACCGACATGATCCAGAATCCCACCATCATGCCCCGGCGAAAACCCACACGCTTCAGCAGGTAAGACGCGGGTACGGAAAAAACCAGGTAACTGATATAAAACGCAAAAGTCACCAGGTACGATTCCAGGTTGGTCAACTCACACGCGATCTTGAAAAAAGGGATCAGGATTGAATTTAACCAGGATATAAAACCAAAGAAAAAGAACAGCGAGCCTATAATAAGGACCGGGATGACGGTATCCTTCTTATTTACAGCGCCCGCCTGTACTACTTTTGTTTGTTTGTTCACGTCCGTATTTTTTGCAGTTCTGATATGTATTCTTCCTATAATCACATAAAGTACTCCGGCTGTAGCAATATGCAACGATCAATCACCCGGTCAACCCGCACGCAATATCCCTGCTTATAACCGGGAGGCGCTATTCTCATCTATATACAAAATGGAATGATTGTGTTTCCTGAAAACAGTGGAAGGATAACGCTCGCTTATTTCGCTGTTCAGTGTATAGTAAATGGCTTCGGCTTTCTTTTCTCCCGGAACGATGGCATACGCATAGGTAGCCCTGAACAATGCCGGTACTGTAAGCGTGATGGCATGTGTGGGCACTTCTTCAAGCGTTTTGAAACAGGAGGTATCGCCCGGATCTACCTGCTGAAGCCGGTTTCTTTCATCGAGGTCTACGATCTTAACGTCTTTCTTATCATCAAAAAAAGCCACATGCGGGTCATTAAAAGCCACATGTGTATTCTCACCAATACCCAGGAAGACAATATCGGTAGGATATTGCTTTAACAGGGAAGCATACCGGTTGCACTCTTCCTCCATATCGGCCGCATTGCCATTCATGTAAAACACATTCCGTAATGCTACTTTTCCAAACAATCGCTCCTTAAGGAAATTACCAAATAACTGGGTAGCATCTTTATTCACTCCTACATATTCATCCATGTGAAAGGCATTAACGCGGTCCCAGCTAATATCTTTCTGCGCGAGTTCTGCCAAAAATTCGTTTTGCGAAGGCGCCGCGGCAAATACAATATTGATGTACTCCCTGCTTTGCAGCAGCTCATTTATTTTTTTGCTTACCGCATCTGCCGCCGCGCGGCCAAGCGCAGGCCTGTCCTTATGAATTTCTACTTCCAACAGGTCTTTCTTCATTTTTCTCATGGCTTGATTTTTAGCGTTCATTAATTCCTGCTATAAATAACATTGCCGTTTACAATTGTCTTTTCAATGTGTATCGCTTCGTCAAAAATGAGTATATCAGCATCTTTTCCTTCTACCAGCGAACCTTTCCTGTCTTCAATGCCCAGGATGCCGGCTGGCGTCCTGGTCATCATTCTTACCGCATCGGTCAGGGGTACTTCAGCCAGTTGTATCATATTTCTTACCAGCCTGTCGGTCGTGGCCACGCTGCCGGCAAAAGAAGTCCTGTCGGGCAATTTGGCTACTCCGTCTTCCACGATCACTTTCAAACCATCATGAAGGCTGCCCAGGATGCTTTCGCCTTCGGGCATTCCTGCCGCCCGCATGGAGTCGGTGATCAGCGCTATGCGGTCGGTACCTTTCTGCTTATAGATCAGTTTTAAAAGCGAAGGTGGCAGATGAATGCCGTCCGCGATGATCTCCACATCCATCTCATCCAACTGGTAGGCACATTCAATGGCGCCTGCATACCTGAATGCATTTTTACGGATCACGCCGTTCATTAACGAATAAAAATGCGTAGCCAACGTATATCCATTTTCAAATCCTATCACCGCTTCTTCATAAATACAATCCGTATGGGCAAGGGCTACCAGTATTCCTTTTGACTTTAAGAACCGGGCAAATTCAAGCGCGCCGGGCAGCTCGGGCGCAGCGCTCCATCTTTTGATATGTGTACTGCGGGACAGGATTTCTTTGTATTCGGCAGGATCAGGATTTCTTATATATCGCGGATCCTGCGCTCCTCTCTGGTTCATGGCAAAATAGGGACCTTCGAGGTGGATACCCAAAAACTGGGCTCCTCTTACATTGCGCTTTACTGCTTCTTCATACATATCCAGCGTACTGAACAGCTCTTCTTTTTCGGCAGTGAGGGTTGTAGGCAGCATGGACGTTGTGCCATACCGCGCATGTGTTTCCGCTATTTTTAAAAAAGCCTCTACATTGCCATCCATAAAATCGTGCCCTCCCCCTCCATGTACATGGATGTCTATAAAACCAGGTGAAATAAATTTTCCTTGTGCATCTATTTCATCCGCGACAGGCTCTTCTATATCTCCTTCGGCTATTTTCGCTATCTTACCATCAACTATCAAAACAGACCCACGGGGTATTACTCTGAATGGTGTAATGATGCGTCCGTTAAAAATTTTCAGTTTATTCGTCATAGCACTTGCTTGTTTTATTATATTCCGATTAACAAATTCAGCATATACCAGGCTCATTGTAACAGCCCCAGCCTGCGAAAATTTCCGATCATAAAATCCGCGAATCTCATAAAACCGAGGTCAGTAAAGTGAACCCCATCCACAGTGCCTTCATGATCTGTGCCTATCGCAGCTCCGGCTTCCAGGTAATAAACAGCCCCGTCCTTTTGCTTAACCAGGTTATTAAATACCTGCTTTAGCACCCGGTTCTTTTCTTCCAACTCTTTTTTTAAAGAGGTATCTAAAAAAGATTTATCATACAACTGGTTTTCCACAAACAACACCGGTGTAGTCTTTTTCTTTTTCCTGATCGTTTCCACCAGGGGGATCATATTATTCCTGATGTCATCCACGCTCATGTTGGGTGTACAATCAATAACATACAACAGGGCGTCTGTGCCAGATATGAATTCAGCAATGGGCTTCTCCATCCTTCCATTCGCGCTAAATCCCAGGTTGATGCATTCATACCCTGTTTTTCTCCCTATGATACCTGGATACGCCATACCCGGCCGGGATGCACAGCCGCCCTGTGTAATGCTGGTTCCATAGAAAACAATTGGTTTACTTTCCAACGGGGCTCCTTTTTTCATGACCGCACCGGAATCAACCCCCACCTCTATATACTCCAACCCATCGTACAACGGAAGGTAGATGCGATACTCTCTCAGCTCCTTTGTGATATGCTCAACAAAAACAAATTCATTTTCTATTCCTGCCGGCCGGGCTGTATTGATGTATTGCCATTCATTGGATGGAAGCTTTACATATAAATCCAAACCCTTTATACCCGTTTCGGCCATGTGGTTCATGGTCTTGTTTAGCAGCAGCTTCCATTTTACTTTTATGGAAGAAGAATTGGTAAGAAACCTTATAGAAAGTCCCGCGCAATTTTTCGAAAGCTCCCAAACAGGGTCCCGTACTTCTGCTTTTAAGGCAACAGGCAACCTGTCGTAAAAACCTCCTTTCGCCTGTTCCGGAACCGCAGTACCTTCAAGCAAAAAATGAGCTTTCCCATAAAATACATGTTGCCCCCACCCTTTAGCAGGCAATACCGATAAAGAGATCAACGACAGCAAAAAAAGAAATACCCGGCTCAGCAAATGCATAGGCATAGTTGTATAATTATAGAAGCAATGATTACCTGTTGAAATTATCGCTGCAGGAAATATTCTCCCACCAGATAACCGTCCTTGTTCTGCAGTATCTTATCATAAGCATCCATATAGCTCTTCACCTGTCCTTTTGTCTGGCTCAGCAGCCTGGTATTGGTAATGGACCTTTCCAGGTCTTTAAACGATTCATCTGTTAATTTCCGGAACATCGCCGCCTCACTTTTGTCGGATTCCTTTATTACATAGGGTTTTTCTATTGAAGCACGCTCCATACCTACCTTGATCTCTACATATTTGGAAACGAACCTGTACAGGTGATCATTAAACTTCATCAGCTTCAAGGCGCCCTCTTTTCCAAAATTCCCTACCAGCACTTTGTATAAAGAGAAATCGGGCCGGTAATCGTTGTTATTCCAGGTAAAGTCGGCGAAAGTGGCAAACTTGATATTGTACCGCTCTTCAAAATCATTCCCATTGAGATAGATATCGGTGTCCATTACTTTATAAAAATCTTTGGGCACTATGATATCATAGGCTTCAAACAAATTACACATGACGGTCTTGCCCGGATAGTAATTCGGGAAGGCGATATCCCTTGCATAAGGCGTGTTATCCCATAGCATGGGCTTCTTTTTGATGAGATTGGTATATCTTTTCAGATCTGCCTGGTCGTATACAAGCGAGCGTACCGTATTTCCTGTCCATATAATGGCAATATCTTTCGACACATGGCTGGTCAGGTCCCTAAAGAATGCCTCTGCAGTGCCCCTTCCGTAATCCACAAACTCATTCAGGTAAGGCGCAGGTACAAATTCAAACCTCATGCCCGGGTAATTTTTATCCATCCATGCTTTCAGCTCATTCAGCATGGTTACCTGCGCATGGGCCATATTGAAAAAAGCTTTTTTATCACGATCATTAAACAGCGCATACTCACCCCTTGCCTTTCCGGAATGCGGCACAAAGTCATCCGCACAAAGCATTACTGATTTAGTGCCTGCTTCCGCGCATTTTTGGATAATATTTTTTATTTTCTGTATGCTGTTCGGATCGCTGTGAACAAACAGGTTCCTGAGCGAATCGTTTAAGGTATCTTCCTCGCTTTCAAACTCGAAGTGGAAATAGGGATTGATCTGGAGCGCCGGAGAGATGACTCCCAACCGCTTACATTCCCTGCCCAGCCCCTCAAACATATCAAAGAACAGTTCCCCGGGATCCCACCATTTTTTACTATGGCTCCAATAATCATTGTAGATCTTGTTCAGCTTATAAAACGAAAAACGATTTACAGACGAAATGGTAAACGCTGCATCTTTCTTTAACTGCGCGATCCGCGCGTCTTTCTCCGCCCGGGAAAGTGTCGCATCCCTTTCTATCGTCCACACATTGTCATAAGTCTTCAACCTGTAGGAGCGTCCTTTGAAATCAGGGTAATCCGCTATATCCGCATGGTAGTATACAGGCTTTTTCTGATCAAGCAACTGTACCGCGGTAGTAGCGGCATAATAATCTCCCACTGGTGTATTGCCGTTTAAAAAGATGATCGTATTTCCCTGGTTTGTATCTATTTTCCTTATCACATATCCCTGGTCTTCACCTGCAATTCTGTCAAGCCCCAGCCTGCTTTCGTATTGGCGATACAAGGGCGTTTTGCCGATATTGAAAATGAGCTTTCCTTTTCCTTTCTCCTTATAATCGCCGTCGGATAACAACACTCGTTTTTTATTCACCCCGGCGATCTTCAACAGCTTTTCTTTCAGCAGATCAACAGCGGCACGATCTGAGGCCTCCGGGTCGCTGGGTGATACCAACACGATATCTCTTCCCGCAAAGCTGATCTCCGTTGCATCCGATACTGCCTTGGGTGTAGGAACAACCAGTTGCGAAGGATGATATTCCTGTTTGAAAAAAGGCATCATGCGCTCCAGCGAGGTAAAATTCCATCTTGAAAAACGGAAATCCACATTATCAACATACATGGCGCCCCGGCCTTTTAATCCAAAAAATATTTTGATGTAAGCGCATCCATCGGGCATATCACCTTCGGAGAAATTATTGTTATAGGTACGCCCGAGCACTTTGCCCCACTCAAACTTATCTATATAAAAGAAATTAGAAAATGCATACCCTTTGAAACTATTGTCCACTTCTTTTCCGAAGCGGTGATAATAAACGGCAGGACTGATCTCCTTTTTATCTTTATCATAAAAGGTGAGATGAACATCTATATTCTTTGATATTTTCACTTCGTACCTTTCCACGGCGGGAAATACATTTTCCAGTTTTACATCAAAAAAGAAAGTATAGTTTCCGGGTATTACTTTGATAAAATCGCTTTCTATACCCTCGGAACGGTTATCTACCTCGCGAACGTCTTTTGCCGCTCTCACAATTTTGATGGCATGATTCCCCGTACGCGCTTCTGCAGCACTGTAATAAGGATTCCCGGTATCCACCCATTCCACATTTTCTCCTACTTTATTCCAGTTGGCTATTTTAAAATTCCGGAGTGGCATATTATTATCGGTAGCCATACCTTCCTCAAATGAGGAGTTGAGAACAATATTTCCTTTGTTAAATTCCGCCTGCCTTACATCCAGCGGAACAGAAAGCGGGTACATACTTGACCAGTGTGCCAGGTCATTACCCGCTCCCGTACCTTGGGCATATAAAGAGCCGGCCAATAGAGCAGCGAGGATAACCCCGCTTATATATTTCATATTACGGTAGATTCTCAGTTGCATTACGCCTGTTTTGTGTTAACGTCTATAATCTTCTTCTTTAGGGTACAATAGTGGAGGACAGATCGGGATAATCTCCTAACGGCTTCTTATCCCACCATACCCTGGTCATGGTATTATCCGGTCCACCCAGCAGGGTCACCGCTTTTTCCACCGCCACTTTGTTGTTGCTGTATTCACTGGGCGGGAAAACCATTCTCCGGATGATAGCTGTTACGGGAATAGCCGGGTCAAGAGAGGCTATAATGGCATAGCCGCGGGGGTAGCCGGTTCTCCGTCTTTCAGCCCAGCATTCCCATGGGCTCATGAACAGGTCTATCCATTTTTGCGTAATAATTTGTTCGAGGTTCCTTTCAAATGGAGCCCCTGCTTCATATTTCACCGTTATATCGGATTCGGGCGGGGTATGAAAAGCCTGCGCTACTATTCCGTCCGGCACTGCCGAAGGCGTATTTGTGCTGGCTATGTAGTCATTAATTTCAGCATCCGGACTGTTAACCCAGTATTTCAGGGATTGCCTGATGCCTTCGTTGTAAAGATTTTCAGCCGTTTCACCCATGTTCCATCCTCTTAAGGCGCCTTCAGATCTTAGAAAAAAGACTTCTGCAGCAGTTATAATAGGAATTGGGGGATTAGAACCACCATCTGCGATAGGTAGAAACTTCTTTGAAGGAAATGAACAACCCGCTACGCCACTTCTTACTGCCGAAGTCTTAAGTGACACCGGTAACCCATTCCTCAAACCATGATAACCTTTATTTCCGCCCAAACGCCCGCCGCCTTCGTTCCAAAACACCCGTAACCTCGGATCTTCAAAACCAACTAATATACTTTCACTGGTAGCACTCATGGTAAACGGGTTGATATAAGTCCAGCGTGTTAAATAATTCAAGCTGCTGGGAGTCGTGCTTATATTTGCTGTTTGTGTATTGTCTATCATTACCCCGGCAGTAACAGCTTTCTCAGCTTCCTGTCTTGCCAGCGTGGGATCGGCATATACAATCCTCATTGCCAACCTCAACCGTAATGAATTGGCAAAAGTAATCCACTTGTTTACATTTCCTCCAAACATCAGGTCATTATTACCAAAAGGTGTTTCGCCGGTATGTTGCTTTAAAACAGCAGTAGCGTCATCCAGTATTTTAAAAAAAGAGCGGTACAGGTCTTCCTGCGAATCGTATTCCACGCTGGTTTTACCATTGCCAAACTTGGAAAACATCACCGGTCCAAAAAAATCCGTTATGCGCTGCCATATAGGTACTTCCCATATCTGGGCAATTGCATTTTCTGCAGGCATATTGTTTTCTGCTGTATAGTTTTTAACGAAATTGATCATAACTGCCGGGTTAGAGTAGAATGAATTAAATCCAGCCTGAACCCAAGATGCTACTTCCTGAAACTGGTCAGTATTGAACCCGCTTGATGTTGTTGAAAAAACCTGAGCATAAATACTTGCATGAAGCTCATGCATCAGTTCCCATCCCCCCTGGTCTCCAACATGCCCGTAATATTGTGCATCCGCAAAAGCCTGTCCAAGAGTAGAAAGGTTGATATTTTTTACAGTGATTAAATTTTTAGGTGTGTTAAGCTCGTCAAAATTTTTGGTACACCCGACCATACAGAGTACCGCTATTGACAATATATAAGCATTCAATGTCTTACAATATTTTTTTATCGTATCCATGATAATTTTTTTTGAATTAATTCACTAAAAACCAATTTTCAAATTCACCCCAAAAGATCTCACTGTGGGTGGCGGGTACGAGGAGAACCCTTCAGCGGAAGTTTGTGTTCCGGCCAGGATATCTGGGTCAAGACCAGGAGTTGCTCTTGATATAAAAAACAAGTTCCTACCAACCAAAGAAACCTTTACATTGGATAATCGCAGCCCTTTTACAAACACTGACGGGAATGTATAGGCAATTATCAGCTCCCTGAAGCGGGTATTGGTAGCACTATTTACAAATGCCTCCCCTACCGGTACGCTGGGGTTTCCGATCACTCTCCATAAGGTTTCCGCATTTACAGGTTTATTATTGATTTGCCCATCCTCTGTAACAGCAGTATATTGAGGAAAAATATTCTTACCGAAAATAAGTCCTCCATCCCTGCCCTCCAATGTTTCATTGGTAAGTCCCATAAATACGAGGTTAGCTTGAGTAAACGAACCTACAACTCCTCCCTGACGGTGATCAATTACTGCCGACAAATTTAAATTTCTGAAAGAAATTGACGTAGAAATAGCACCTGTCCAGTCAGGCGTATAGCTGCCAATATTAAATTCTCTCCTGGTATCAATTTTAGGTACCCCATTGCTGCCTATCACTATATTACCTTTATTATCTCTTAAAAAGCTCGCGGTGTACATTTCACCAAATCTTTCACCCTGCTTTACTACATAGTCGGCAAAGTACTGGCTTGCCGGTCCCGAAACAACCACTTTAGGACGCTCGTCCGAAATGCTGATCACTTTGTTGTTCAAATGAGAAAAGTTCACATCGAACGTCCATTTGAAACGCTCTGTTTGAACAGGGGTTGTATTTAAAACGATCTCTATTCCTTTGTTCTGAATATTACCTCCGTTGGTATAAAAAGAGGAGGCGCCGGAACCCACAGGCAGCGCGATAGTAAATAACTGGTTAAAGGTATTGGTCTTAAAATAAGTAAAGTCAACACCCAGCCTGCCATTAAAAAACCGTATATCAAAACCGGTTTCAAGCGAGCGGGTTTGTTCAGGTTTCAGGTTTTCGTTAGGCAAAATGCTGCTCAACAATAAAAATCCGTTGGTTCCACCCGCCGAAAAGGTAGCGTTTCGTTGCAACATAAAAGCAGCCGCGCTGCTGCCTACCTGCGCCCACGAAGCCCTGAGTTGCGCGTAGCTGATCACTTTCGGGAATGAAGGGATCAGGTCGGATATAATAGCTGACAACCCGACAGACGGATAAAAATAAGAACGGCTGGCAGCGGGCAGTGTAGAGCTCCAGTCGTTACGGCCGGTAACATCCAAGAACAACGCTCTTCTCCAGCCCAGCTTTGCAAAAGCGTATAAAGACTGGATATTAACCGACGCTCCTGGGTCAAAGCTGGTAACAGGCAGCGTGGTGTTGGACAGTGTGAAAAAGTTGGGAACAGATAATGCGTCTCCTGTATTAGAAGATAATGAGCTGCTGCCTATCTTTTTAATATTGCCTCCTGCATTGGCATTCAGATCCCAGTCTTTTCCAATAATATTTTTATAAGAGAGCAGGAAGTCGCTGTTGAATGCATACTGATCAGACCTGGTAACAGTATACCTGCCGTAAACCGCTCTTACGAACGTACTGTTATAATCCTTTTGCTCAATAGTCTCTTCTATCTTGTCGTAAGACGTTCTTGCCATCAGGCTCCATTGATCTGTTAGTTTATAGGTAAGCGAAACAAGCCCGTTTATCTGGCCCATTTTGCTGTAGATGAGGTTACGGTTCAACACCCAATATGGATTTTCTGCCGTAGAGGCCGTTCCGGGCGACCAGAAATCCTGTTGCATTACTCCCTGCACATTAGGATACTCAAACAGGCGGGCATGTTCCGTACGAATATTGCGCGCCATATTATAGATCTGCTGCATCGGGTTATAATTATTATCGCTCTGGCGTGTTGGATTATCGGTATTCTGCATGGTATAGCTCAATTTGGCATCCAGCGTGAATTTGCTTGACAGCTCGCTGGATATTCTAACCAATGCATTATTCCGCAGTAACTTATTATTGGGCAGAATACCTCTTCCCTCGGTAGAAGTGGCTGAAAAAAATGCCTGTGTGCGCTGCCCGCCAATGCTTGCCTGGACATTGTTGGAATAGCTGATCCCCGTCCGGAAAAGGTCTTTTACATTGCCGGGCTGCGGGTTTAAAGTATATGTTTCACCGGCCCTGGCAGGGTTGAGTGTCCAATTGTCTACTGTTTGCCCTTCCATTTTAGGCCCCCAGGAATATATGGATCCTTTCTGATACACGCCATTATTGCCCTGCCCGTATTCGTTTTGAAAAGGAATGGCGAGGTCGGCCTTCTCCGCCATGAAAGTACTGTTGAGTGAAACATGCACACCGCTTGCCTGTCCTTTTTTGGTGGTGATGATGATCGCCCCGTTTTGCGCGTCGCTTCCGTATAACGCCGCGGCATTGGCGCCCTTCAGAATATCCATAGAGGCAATATTATCCGAGGTCAGGTACTGAGGATACCCGAGTACAGGAACGCCGTCAATAATATACAGCGGCTGGCTGTCTCCCGAAATAGAGCGGTTACCCCTTAGCGTGACCCTGGCAGGAGCGCCCACACCACTGCCGCTCGGACTAATGTTCAGTCCCGCTACCTTGCCCTGCAAGGCGTTCATCAGGTTCATATCCCTTGCCTGGGTTAAGGATTCTGCATTCACACTTTGAGTTATATAAGTTAAGGTGCGTCTTGATTGCCTGATACCCAGGGCAGTAACAACCACCTGCTCCATATCGCCTGAAGATGCCGACAAAGTAATATTGATAACAGTCCTTCCGTTTATCGCCACCTCCTGCTGCATAAATCCCACATAAGAGAAGATCAGTGTTCCCTTTCCGTCGGGCAATATAAGGGAGTAATTTCCATTTGTATCCGTAACGGTTCCCGTCTGCGTTCCTTTCAGACTGATGCTCACACCTGCCATCGGTTCACCCGACTGGTTGAGTACCCTTCCGCTTATAACAAATTGTGCCGGTGCCTCTTTTTCAAGCGGCGGTGGTTCTGCTTGCTTTACCGCTTCGGGCAACACAACAACCGTCTTATTCTCAATGCGATAGTTCAATGGATAATTCTTAAAGCAACTGGCCAGTATCTGAGGAACGGTAGCATCTTTTACAGATACGCTGACCAGTGGTGCTTTTTGTACATCCTCTACATTGTAAAGAAACTGATAATCTGTTTTTTGCTGGATAACATAAAAGACTTGTGAAAGTTTGACTTCTTTCAGATTAAGAGTTAGTTTTTCCTGCGAATATCCAGTAGCGAATGCATTTACGATACAGGAAAAAGTTAGAAAAATTGTAATTCGCATGACCCTGAAGATTAAATTCCGACTGCCGAACAGATAACGGAGGCAGCCCAGCATTACCGACAGGCAATGCCTGACTTGGGAAAAATACTTTTTTTGCATTCCTTTGTATGGTTAATTGTTATAAAATTCCTCTTCCTCCCACTTCTTATTTCAGGTGGAAAAGGGGTTTAACTTTTAATCCGGGGATGTTGGCTCATTCCCGGTTTTATTTTTCTGTCTTTCTTTCATGTAATCTAACTTTTACTACCCCTCCGTTTGCTTCAAACTTTACTTTCTTTGTTAATTCTAACAAGTGTAATATTTCTGAGAAGCGCTCATATTTTTGAATGCGTCCTGTAAAATGATACAGCGTATCTACCCCATTTTCATACTCAAAATCCACATTATACCAGCGGGATAATTTTTTCATGATATTCCCTAACGACTCCTCTTCAAAAATGAACATGCCGTTTTTCCAAGCAAGTGCTACTTCCAAATTCGCTTTTTTTACCACGATCCCGCTTTCTCTGCCTTTTAATACGGCTTCGTAACCAGGCTTTAATACTACATTTCTGCTTTTATTCTCCCGCTGCTCTACCCGTACAGTGCCTTCAACAAGATTTACCTCATTCTGAGTATCATTAGCGTAAGCACTTGCATTAAACTTTGTTCCCAATACTTGTATATTTGCTTCTCCTGCTTCGACAATAAATGGATGTTGCTCATCTCTTTTTACTTCAAAATATCCTTCACCAGACAGAACTACTTTTCTTTCTTTTTCTTCAAACTGGGTTGGGTATTTTAACGAAGAAGATGCGTTTAACCACACTTTTGTACCATCCGACAGGATTAACTGATATTCCCCACCTCGAGGAACATTCAGGGTATTATAGACCGATGTGTGCTCTTTTGTTTTGCTAAAAATATATTCTAATTGCCCGTCATCTTTTTTTACAATCATCGTGTTCCCCTGGTTGGTAAAAGTACCCTTTGCCATACTATCAAGGTGAACTACCGATCCATCGGAAAGTGTGAGGTAAGCTTTATTTCCACCTGGTTTTACCGGTTGATCTACAAAAGATTGATTGGTTGAATACACACGGGGCCGCTCGTCATTTTTCCTTCCCAAAAACAAATACAGAGTGGTTATAACTAATAGCACACAAGCAGTTAAGGCTAACCATTTTATACTGCCGGTTCTTTTATAAGAATTTATTAAATAGGCATACGCTAGGGACTTTTCTTCACTCCCTTTTATTTCTTTATTAATCAGAAAAGTTTTCTTGTTGTTTAATATCCTTTGTAACACAAGTTCCCATTCTTTACCTGAAATTTCTTCTGTATCCTGGTGCTCTTTAAACATATCTTTCATTATCTCACATACCAGAATTTCACAATTACCATCTAAGAGTATAGCTGTGAATTCTTCAGTTTCATCTGAAGTCAAGTTATTGTTGCTATATTGTTCTAAAAGGTATTTTAGCCTCTCTTTGAATTCACCCATCATTTAATTTTTATAGGAAATGTTTAACCTATATATAGGTTGACAAACTCAATTAATTAGAGGACTACTTTCCAGTTAAAAAAAATTTTTTAGCCCTCTCATCCAGCATTTACATGATATTTACGAAAAACCATTTCGCTAGCAAGTGAATTATTGCTCATGGGAAAAGCTCAAATTGTCGCTTCAGTTTTCACTCTGTGCAATATTAACCTGAAGTACTACTTTTTTCAATTTATACTTTTTACAGCAAGGCTTCCCTTATTATAAATCCTTGATTGGTTCCGGCAATAGTAATGATGAATCGCACAAACTTTAACTTATACAATGTTCAAGCTAGTCACTGGCTACTGTTGGGATGCCATCAAGTGGCAGCTATATGGTACTACAGTTAGTTGTAAAGTAAACTGTTTTGTCTTGGGTATAAGTACCGCAATAAGCTGCACGATAACCAATGCTGATAAAATCATCGGCTGATTCTGGAGAGTAGGTTACTATGTACCAGCTTCAATCTTTATTTGTAGTGCGAAAAACAGTATCTGACTAATCAGTTTTTAGCTTTAATAATTTTCCCATTTACTCTTTTGTAAATAAAGCAGAGTCAGAAAACTGTTGTGCTTTGTGCCAGATAGTATCATCAGTACTTTTATACATTGCAACCTCCCACTCGTTTACAAAAATACCTCCACTATTTTTTTCCATCTTTCAAAGTTTTTCCGAAAATAGTGCCAGCATAATGCAGGTATCCCCTTGTCAACAGAGGCGTAAATATGCTCTCCATCAGAATCAGTGTCGGCAACTAGTAGGGACCATTAGACGTATAAATAATAGAATAGGTGGCTGCATTTATTTCACAATTCTTGTTTTTCAATAAAGTTTTCAAATGTAGCTATGTTTACTTCCATCACGCATGCCTCAACTTCTGCCGTTCAGGTAAGAATATAAAATTCATACGGACTTTTTTAATCTCATTAATACAAATAATTTCTGCAATAACAGGTTGCAAAAGGAACTCCCAGTGGATACCCCATTACTATGACTAAAAAACCCTTAGCTTTACCCTCTAGCTGCACATTAAACAGAATGATTCCGATCCGACAGATAGCATCATTCCTCTCCCCTTTTTTCAATCTAGACAACTGTCTAATTTTTGAAATAAGCATCCGATATCAAGTATTATGTTCTGATTTTATCAAATTGTTGCTCTGAAACAGAATACGAAAACAGACATACTACAAGCATGGGCATCGTTAGCTCTTAATTTTCTATTTGTTAATCGTTTGATTTCAGGTTGTCTTTTAAAAGCCTAAGGGTTTTTACAAGATGGTTCTTGACCGTATTTTTTGAAATACCTAATTGCAAAGCCACTTCGTCATGGCTCATCCCACTTTCTCTTGTAAGCTTATATATAATTTTCTTCTGGGTGGGCAATTGATTTATAAGCTTACCTAATATAGATTGGCTTTCATGAAAATCGACAGATTCCATAGTATTGTTGTCACTCTCACTCTTGTTGAATAGCATCGTTTCAAGGTATCTTTCATGAATTGCTTTCGATTTCAAATAATTAAAGGTTTTATTCGCTGCAATGGTAAAAATGTAAGATGAGCAGTTTTCAACTTTTGCAATTTTTTCTCGATTGATCCAAAGTGATAAAAACACTTCTTGTACTAGTTCTTCAGCAATTTCTTCTGACCTGGTCAACTTTTTGATAAAGGAATAAAGCTTATTTGCATAATAATAAAAAATTTCAGTAAATGCACCTTCGTCTCCCTGGTAGAGACGATCAATAATATCTCTTTCGTCAAGCAGCATTGTGTCCTAAATTGACATATTAATAAAAACAAATAACCTCTGTAAATAGAAAATAAGAATACAGAGTTTTTCGTAAATAAGAATACAGAGTTTTTGGCAACAAGGAATGTAGGTGCTTTGCGTTCCCCCGCCCCGCGGGGCGGGGGAACGCAAAAATTGAAATT
>JAFDXG010000081.1 GCA_018268105.1 Bacteroidota bacterium
TGCTTTGAGGGGCTCCGTTCCGCTTCGGCTACGCCTTCGCTCCACTACACCCCTCAAAGCAATGACAACAAACTATGCTCAAATTATTCTACTTTTAACCAGTACTAAAAATGGGGAGCCTACAAACGTAAGCAGCTATTTACAGACAGACTACAATGACTGACAAAGAACTTATAGATAGACTTTCAAAGATTGGTTATACAAAATCTTGGTTAGACTATGACGTTTTGACGATTGAATATTTAAATGAGCAAGTAAAGACATTTGACAATAGCAATGACCAAAATAAGGAACATTATCGAATGAATGCTTTCAGACATTATTTAAGTTTGAAAAACAATTTATCGGACATAGAATTTGATAATTATTTAGAATTGATATTTAAAGACAATGACGCTTTAATGGCTGGCACAGCTATGGCAGACCTTTTTAATAAGGTTAACTTGACAGACTTTCAATTTGAAAAGCTTTCTAAATCTATTAGACACTTCGGCCACTGGACTGAGAAAGTAATTACAAGACAGACACTGCTGAGAAAACTAAAAACAAATAATTTGACTGACGAGCTCTTCAAAGAATGTATTAAAAATGGAGACAGCGTTATTCACGAATATATGCTGGATTTGGCCGACTTTAACCAACTTCAGGAACTTGTTATTTTTGGAAAGAACAAAAAGATAAGAAATATCGCGACAGAGAAACTTAACAAACTGACGAAACAACAAAACAGCCGCTTACATTAGGTTTGGCAATAGGCTGGCTGAAGGAATAACAATCGGCTGTGGTTCGCTATCAGCAAGCGTTCCAGCAGAAGAACAAATATCGGCTTTTTGTATTTATCTTCGTCTGTAGTTTTCCAATCGGCTAACGTTCGGGCAGAAGGAACATTGAATACCAGCCCATCGCCAATCCATAAACGTTATGCGCAACTCTTGGAGACACTTCTAACTTTGAACTGACAAAATAAACTAAACAGACAAAACATAAATTCATGAGCGACTATTTGACCTTAACCCCGACACCACCAAATGGCGAAGTGACAGAGTTAATTGCAAATTTCTTTACCGACTTTAAACCTCTTGAAATACTTAATAATGCAAAGGCTATTTTATTTCAGGACGAAAAAAGTGGTGCTTATTACATCCCATGTCATTTAAAGGCTTGTGACTTTTGCGAGCTAGGGGACTTCAATGCAACTATTGACGAAGGGGAAGACGAGGAAATTTACAAATTGAATCGTGATTTAACTGAAAATGAAACTGCCTTTTTATTAATGACCGACGACGCAAAAGCAGGCAGAACATTTGAAGATATTGTAGTTGAATTTGATAAATCATATAATCCTGATTTGCCCTTAAAAATTTACGGGGGACAACACCGCATTAAAGCAATTCAATCTGCAAAGGGTGTAAGGCCCAATACATTTCATGGCTTGAGGGTTTACTTTGGATTAACCAAAGAGCAAAAGGTAGAAATCGCCACCATTAATAATACTTCAATAACTGTTTCAAACGACCTTCTTGATAGAATGAAGGAACAGTTAATGGGTTCCGAGTTACGAGATTTTTGCCAAACAGTGGGGCTTTTAAGTGCTAATCAAGATTTTTCTGATAGACGTGATATAACAATTCCTACGGTTCGCATTGCCAGAACATTGGTACTTAATTATTGGAAAGGAAAAAAGGCAAGCGACACAGATTTCCATATGCCAATTGTTTGCAAGTCGGGAGGAATGGATAATGAATATTTAGAGGCCCGGAAGAATATAAATTGGCAAGACCCTAACCTCATAGAAATAGGGAGAAATTTTGCCAAGCTAAATAAAATCCAAAGAGCAAAAGTTATCGGAAGGAGGACTGACAACTATGGTGAGTTCGCTAGAAAAGCACTATCACTTGCTGTAGTGGCAAGCTGGAGTTATGCAGCTGGCTATTATACACGAAATAAGGACAATCAAAAAATTCTTTTTGGGCTGACTGAAAATTTAGGTTCAAATGAAGACCCCCTAAACGCAAAGGCACTTTCAGAAGCAAGATTGAAAGGTATTGACCCGGATACATACAGGGGATTAGGAGCAAGAATAAATGCAGATGAGCTAGGTAGAATGCTTGAGGTCTTTTTTGTATTTACTGAAAAGGCAACAGAAAAAAAGATTTCGCCAAAACTTGCTAACGCAGCGATTCAATCATTTGAAGCAAAGAAAGCAACCAATAACGCTGCAAAGTCGTTATCAAAAATTTAGCGTATGTTTCCAGATTACATTCAGGATTCATTTTCATTCTACGAGTTAGCTGAAAAAAGTGGTACAACCAGTGACAGATTAGCAAAGATGTATTACCGAGCTTCTGTGTTTTGTGCTGCAAGTTCATTAGAGGCTTTCGTAAATTTTATCGGAGATACTTTCAGCAAAGGGAATACTATTGATAAAAATGAAATCGCTTTTCTAAATGATATGGCATTGGAAATATCACCGACAAAAGCAATACTTGAGACTCGGATAAAGTATTATTCTATTGACAATAAAATCAAATTTATTCTTAAACGGTTTAACGTTCCATTAGACACTTCTACATCTTCACAATGGCGTCATTTTATAGAATTTAAAACATTGAGAGATTCATTAGTTCATCCTAGAAATATGACAGATGATTTGGAACTCAATGACTATAAAAATAAAATTAAAAGAGGACTAAATGCAAACATTGATATCATGAATGCAATTTCAAAAAAAGTATTTGGTAAACCATTACGAAAGAGATTAACCGACTTGAAACTTTAAACATCAGAGTTTCAATTAGAGTATGCGCATAACATCCGCATTAGCTATAGCATGGCTGAACGAACAAACATCAGCATTTGTATTACAATTGAGCAGTGGTTCAGGCTGAAAATTCTCTATTGAACATTTGTAGTTAATTTGTACTTTAGTGCATCTATCGGCTGACGTACGGGCTGAAGGTACACTTAATTCCCTGCCATCGCTAATGCATTAAACGTTGTGTGCAATTTGGGACAAACACCCTACTTGATATGTGAAAAAGACGGTTGACCATTTTCAAATTAAAATACAATTTTGAAATCAAAACTTTAAATATGAAAAAGCTTTTTCTTTTCGTGTTCTGTTTGACAACACTTAATCAAGTATTTTCTCAAACATTAATCGGTTGCGCTTTGCAAGGTACTGCTGCCGGACAGTACACAGTATATCAATCAAGTGACAATTCGGAAATTGACCGAGCAACTAACGAGGAACTTAGATTTTTAGCGCAATCTTTTTTAGTTACACCAACATTCTTTTATTATGACGATAGTAGAGGCATGAATGCATTTTCTACTCCTGAAAATCTTGCGGGAAGTCAATCACAATTTGGAACTATTTGCTTTGGATTGAATTTAATCAAAGAACAAATTTCATTAAGCACAAATGGCACAAATGTTCCTATAATCTTAGCTCATGAATTTGCACATACCGTTGCAAGAAGGTATGGACTAAACCTTCCGACAAAGCAAAACGAATTATTTGCAGATTATCTCGCCGGCGGCTATATGTTTTACAGAGCAAGAAACTTTAAAACAACGGATGTGCAAGCTGCTTTTCAATCATTTTATAATATGGGAGATAATGATTTCACAAATCCTAATCATCATGGAACACCTGCAAGTAGAAGCGCATGCATCAGACAAGGTTATAATGATTGTTTAAATGCTATGCAACAAGGCAAGGTGTTTACTTTAGATGAAGGAGTAAGAATGGGAGTGAATTTTGTAACATCCCACAACTTTGACTAAACTGCACACAACATTGGGTTTTATGCAAGTTGGGCTGACGGAATAAATCTCAACATTTGTGCTACTATTTGGCTTCTGTTCGGGCTTGACAAACATCGCTGAACTTTTTGTACTAAACCTGTACATTTGTTTTTCAATCAGCAGCGGTTCGGGCAGACGGAACATGAAATTCCCAACCTGCACAAAGCCCTGTTCGTAAGCAGCAAGCAAAACTAACTACACACAAATGGACTTCACAAAGACATTTAAAGATTACAGCAACACAGACTTACTCAAAATAATTCACAATCCAAACGAGTACCCGTCACAAGCGGTTGAGACCGCAAAAACTATTTTCGCTTCCCGACAATTAAGTGAAGAAGAAATAGAAATTGTAAAAGCAGAACTTGCAATTCAACAAGAAGGCAA
>JAFDXG010000082.1 GCA_018268105.1 Bacteroidota bacterium
CTGCGATGCAAATTAACAGAATTAGTTGTTTCATGTGGATGCTTTACTGATGAATAAGTAAAAGTATTTTCAAATGAGAAAATTAACTAAAGCAAATACTTACGCATACTTAAATTCAATTAAAGACCCCATATCTTTCCTTTCATTGTAGCAGGTACACCTTCTCGCAGCCACTGAGCAGGACGGTCACCTTTTAACAGCCAGTCAAAAAACTGCTGTTCCCTTATCTGGATATCTTTACGATTTTTGCGTTGCATCAAATTATGTGCTTCACCATTATAGTTAAGCAGCCATACGGGTTTGTTTAAACGTCTCAAACCGGTAAACAATTCAATACCCTGGTACCAGGGCACGGCGCCATCATTATCGTTGTGCATGATCACCAACGGTGTTTGCACTTTGGGTAAATAAAATAAAGGAGAATTTTGTATATACAATTGTGGGTTTTCCCAAAGTGTAGCCCCAATCCGACTTTGTGTTTTTTCATACTGAAATTGTCTGTTCATGCCACTCTCCCAGCGGATCCCACCATAGGCGCTTGTCATATTAGCTACTGGGGCTCCTGCCCATGCCGCTTTGAATAATTTTGTTTGTGTAATGACATAAGCAGTCTGGTAACCGCCCCAGCTTTGCCCTTGTATACCCAGGCGGGTACTGTCAACCCATCCTTTTTTTGACAACTCTCTTATGCCGCTTACTATATAATTGTAAGCACTCTTCCCCGGATATCCGATGCTATAGGAAATATCAGGTACAAAAACGATATAGCCTCTGCTTACAAAAAAGGAAATGTTCAGTTTGCTGGGCGTAGGAGCCGGTGGTATATAATTATATAATCCATTGCTTAATTTTTCATAAAAATAACAGATGGCAGGATACTTCTTTTTTGGATTGTAATCCTCAGGCTTATACACGATACCGGTTGCCGCTTTACCATTATATGCCCTCCAGGTAAACAGTTCGGCGGTTCCCCAGTTGTATTTAGATTGCTGCGGATTAATATGGCTCAATTGTACCTCTTTCTGCCAGTCGTTGTTGACAAACAAATCCGGCGGGGCGATATAGCTTTCTTTCGTGTATGTAAAAACGTTTGCATTTGCTGCTTTTAATGGAGAGTGATCGAGTGCAAATGCCCCGCTCATTATAGCCACAGGTTTTGCATCACTAACCAGTTTAAGACTTGAAAACCCGGAATGTTTATTCAATTCGTTGAAAGTGCTCAGCAATAAGCTTTGCGAAGGCGCAATATAAGTTTCTTCCGGGTCTGTTTGAATATAACGATATTTTGTTTTGCTTTTACGTCCTGTTCCCTCAGTAATATTAAACGGCTTCAGCACATCAGCAGGATCAAGCTGCCAAATATCATATCGGTCATATATCAACACTGCGAGATCGCTTTGTGTCCAGGCCATTACCCCATAGGATGAAGGCGTATCCGGCATATCAAATTCTTCGTCATATAACTTTACAGGTATACGTGATGTAATATTTTTAATAACACCCTTCCTCCATGTAAAATAATTATGAAATTTGTTGTCGTACCAAAAAATATATTTTCCAGCGGGAGATAATGTAGCTGCTCCTGTCAATGATTTTTTTACCAAAGTACGCGAACCATCATCAGCCCTGATAGCATAGATATCTTTTTTAGTATGTCCCTCCCATTGCATAGAAACACGCATTCCGGTATCTGTTATTCCCAGGAAGTTTTCTCCATCACCATCAGCATCTGTAATTACAGTTGGGATTCCTATATCTGCCAATTGTACATACCTTTTATTAACAAGGTCAATCATAGACAGGTAACTCCGTTTCAATTCATGATCAAGATTTTTTAATTGCATTGGTTGCAGGTAATCATCTTTGTAGTTCCATATATCTAAATTTACGAGGTCAATATCTACAAGTGAAGTGTCTTTGGACGGTTGCAGTGGTGCAGCACCTGCAAATAGCCGTTTTCCGGATTTGCTAAATTTTAATACAGCGTTTTCACTTATCCCCCACCCTATCGGCATACCAATCATATTTTTATCAGCAAGCATCACAGCAGTATCAAATCCATTCTTCCAGTACCAAAGTTTATAAAAAAACTGAGTTGAAGCAGTACTGCTGTCTCTTTCTGCAGTAAATGCTACTTGCCGGCCTTCATCATCAATCGCAAAGTTTCTAAATTCATTACCCCCCCGCTGAATGGTATCAAAATGCTGTTCCACTGTTCTGAAAACTATTACGGCAGTTTTGCGCAATGAATCTGATTTATCTTTAGAAGTTTGCAGTAAAAGTATATTTCCGTCTTTGCTCCATTGGTAATTATTTACCAATGGTACAGTATAGCTTTGTCCAGATTGCAGATTATATATCACCAGGGGGTTACCTTCTTCTATATTGCCTGAGTTAGTATTATCACCTGGTGGCAAAAAATCTGCTTCAACGTCCAGGTTTCGATTATCCTTAATAACCGGCGGATTAGTAATTTTCTTTCTTTTTTTAGCTTGCCCCGGGGTTGGTTGAACCTGGTGACTGTGTATAGAATCAATAAATTTACGCACTGAATCAATGCTCCCCCTTATTAAAGATGAATCTTTTAATGGTTTGTTTTGCTGCCAGGCCACCCACTGCCCATTTTTTTGTGGTATTTTAAATGAAAATAATCCGGCGAATTTTGCAATGCTGTCTTTCCCCAGTTCCAATATAGCGAGTGAATCTTTTGGAAAGTCATCAGGCTTCTTCTTTTTTAACAGTGCCTGGCGGGTATCCTTGTAAAAGGGCTTTATTTTGAAAATCACAAACCTGTTGTCGTCTGTTATTACAGCACTATAACCCCTTGGTATAGTATTCTTATACTTAGCATCAGCAGACTGTGTCACCAACCAGCCATCTCCTTCCTGTGGGGAAATAACATAGACCACCCATTTCCCGTCATTGCTTATTTTTTTTTCATTAATACTCTGCCATTCGTCATAAACAGAATGATCTAGCGGTGGTTTACTTTGAGAATAGGCTGAGATAACCGTAAAATAACAGATTGTAAAAAAAAACTTTCTCATTCCTCAATTTTTAGAGCCAAACAATGTAAGGCTTATGAATGTTTCCCCCGGGTTTTATACAGGTGATAGGTTTGTAAAAATACAGCAACACAAATTAAAATGAGCCCATAGTAAAAGGAAGTTCCAAGAAATTGATTTTCCTTATACAGCAAAAATGCCAGTATTATACCATATAAGGGCTCAAGATTATAGCTTAGAGAAACAGTAAATGGAGATATCCTTTTCAGAGAACTTACCGACAAGTTAAATGCTATTACTGTACAAAACCAACTTAACACCAGAAGCCACAACCAATCACCCGATGTAGGTAAAATATGATCGGCGGGAAATA
Source organism: Bacteroidota bacterium (assembly GCA_018268105.1). Classification (GTDB taxonomy): domain Bacteria; phylum Bacteroidota; class Bacteroidia; order Chitinophagales; family Chitinophagaceae; genus Agriterribacter. The sequence goes on from JAFDXG010000082.1 coordinate 3,379, forward strand.
AATTCAGATAAAGAGGCATAATTAAACTCAGGAGAAATAACCCGCCTGCCATCTCATAAAAAGTTATTATTTGTGGTGTACTGTACTTTAAAAGTTTTTTATTCAAAACGGGAAAAAGTGCTGCAAAAAAAGAAGAAATAGTGCCGAGCATAATACCCAGTTTAAAACGATCATCAAAATGAAATATAAGGGCTATTCCTGCAATAGTAAACCCACCTAATATCACTTCCCTAAAATCAATACGTCTTTTCAATATTGCCGGCTCAATAAAGGCGGTAAAAAAGCCAATAGCAGAAAAGCAGACCAGTCCTATTGAAACATTTGCATACTTTATACTGCCGTAAAAGAACACCCAGTGCAATGCCACCAGTGATCCTGTTCCAAACATTTTAAGTAAAAGTCGTTTTTCTACAACGGGCAATCTTTTCTGGGAAAGAAATAAAAGTAGTAAAGTAATTACGGTAATAAACATACGCCACCACACTAATAATCCTTCGTTGAGGGTAATTAGCCGGCCTAAAACTCCCGTAAAACCGGCGAGAATAATAGCCAGATGAAGTGAGAGCAGGGCTTTCTTCATTCAGTAGTTGAGAATACAATTTAGATATCAACAGCAAAGAAATATCAATTTAATGCTTCTGCAGGCAGATGTGATGAAACCTGAACGACATTGTTACGAACCTTACGACGGTAATTTTTAAACATACTTTGCCACTGAATCTTTACCACACCCAAAATACCCTCTTTTACAATATTCTTATTCATTTTGGAGGTACCGTATTTTCGATCTACAAATGTGATGGGAATCTCAATAACTTTAAACCCCAGTTTCCAGGCTGCAAATTTCATTTCTATCTGGAATGCATAGCCTACGAAATTGATCTCATCAAAATTGATGGTTTCAAGCACTTCTTTCCGATAGCAAACAAACCCGGCAGTGGGGTCTTTTACCGGCATCCATGTGAGCATTCTTGTATATAGTGCACCTCCTTTTGAGAGTACATTTCTTTCCCAACCCCAGTTTACGGTTTTTCCGCCGTTTACGTAACGGGAACCTACTACAACATCGGCTCTTTCTCGACAGGCCTGGTACAATCTTTCCAAATCTGTGGGAGCATGTGAAAAGTCAGCATCCATTTCAAAGATAAATTTGTACCCACGGTCTATTGCCCATTTGAAACCGTGAATATAGGCTGTTCCCAGTCCCTGTTTGCCGGTACGCACTTCAAGAAAAATCTGACCTGGATATAAAAGTTGAAGTGCCCTGACGGCATCGGCTGTTCCGTCGGGAGAATTATCATCAACAACAAGTACATGAAAATCAAGCTTCATATCAAGGATGGCAATTAAAATCAGCCTGATATTTTCATTCTCATTATATGTAGGTATGATGACCAGTTTTTCCAAAGGATATTACAGTTTAACTTATAAAATTAGTATTTGGAATGTTTTAAAATATGCAGTTTCCCGATTTACGCTTTCTTTAACAAAGATCGTTTAAGCATCTCCGTCAATTTCTGTTTGGTATGCATTGCAAAATCCCCCTTCATCATCCAGTCATAATATTGCGGTTCAGATTTTAAGACATCGGCTACCGGTCTACCTTTATGTTTTCCGAAATTAAAAACTTCTATACCATTTTCTATCACAAACCTCCTGGCAAAGTCAACAATTGGTTCGTATCCAACAAATTTAATAATAGACTCTACAGAATTTCCTAATTGTGGATAACGTTCTAACTGAGCAATTAGAATTTCGCAGGTAGCAGCAGCATCTGCCTCAGCGCTATGTGCATTTTCAAGTGATTTTTCACAATAAAACTTATACGCTGCACTTAATGTTCGTGGCTCCATCATGTGATATACTTTTTGCACATCTAGCAACTGTCTGTCAGATACATCAAAATCCAATCCAGCTCTCAGAAATTCTTCCATCAGCATGGGAAGATCAAACCTGTTGGAGTTATATCCTGCAAGATCACAATGGTCAATAAATTGACGTATTTCATTTGCAACCTGTTTGAAAGAAGGTGCATCTTTTACCATCTCATCTGTGATTCCGTGTACATCCGAGGATGCTTTCGGGATTGGCATTTGAGGATTGATTAACTTTCTCTTTACAACTCTCGTGCCATCTGTTTGCAATTTCACAATTGCAATCTCAACAATTCGGTCGGCAGACAGATTGATACCCGTTGTTTCTAAATCAATAAAGGCCAGAGACTTTGTTAGTTGTAAGGGCATGCGAAAAATAGTTAATTTGAAAACTTGGCAAACTTCGGAAATTCTTATGAAACTTAAGATATTGGTTTTAAGAGACTGATAATTATTTTAATGTTATAGTATTGATTATCGCTGAAAATAAGGGTTGACAAATGATAAATAAACTACACTCTAATTTTAAACAAAAATTATAACCATTTGATAAATACTAATTTGCTAATGAGATTTAACTGTTATCCTAGCACAATTATAAGTATTAACTTGTTTATTTGGCATATAGTTTGTTTTTTTGCAACATACCTACATCTACGGTATTTCCAATCCCCTTTTTGAAAAATAACAGTATTATTCCTACTCCTACGAGCGCCAGCTTGGAAATGTTATTTTTTTACCAAAAACTTTTAAAAAATGAAAAAGCTTTTTGCAATCGTATTGTTGGTTATCGCTTTAGGTGCTACATTAACTTCATGTACCGCTTCAAGAGGGGGCTGTAAAGCTACAGCAGGTATGGCTGGATACAGGTAAGAATTTACAGAAACCAATTACAACACACATAGGGGGCTTCGTTTAGAAGCCCTTTTTATGTGATAGATATAAATTATAGATGCAAAAAATCCCGGATGATGATCCGGGATTTTTTTATTTAATAAAATCAAAACTTAATTGTAGTGTAATTTAAGATCTACGCGACGGTTCTTAGCTCGTCCGGCAGCAGTCTTATTATCAGCTATTGGCTGATCCTGTCCATAACCGGCAGAAACCAGTCTTGCAGCATTTACACCTTTTGAAGTAAGATAATCCAATACCGACTTTGCCCTGGATTCACTAAGTATTTGGTTTTTATCCGGTTTGCCGGTATTATCAGTATGACCTTCAATATCTAATTTAAGATTTGGGTCTTCATTCAATACTTTTACAACTTCATTTAACGATTTGAATGATTTACTCAAAAGCTTTGAACTTCCGGTAGCAAAAAATACATTCTTAGCAGCTACATCTATCCTCTTCTTTATTTCTTCTTTTATTTCAGGACAACCCTGGTTACTGGCAGGTCCAGCCAACGCCGGGCACTTGTCTTCCTCATCATTTACACCATCACCATCAGAGTCTGGTATGGGGCAACCCTGATATTTGGCAACACCCGCTACATTAGGACATTTATCTTCTTCATCATTTATGCCATCATTATCCGAATCAGGTATTGGGCAACCCTGGTATTTGGCCAGTCCTTTTACCTGTGGACATTTATCATCTTTGTCAGGTATGCCATCGCCATCGCTATCAGGGCAACCATTAAATGCTGCCAGACCGGCTACATCAGGACAAGCATCCAAAGAATCTACTATACCATCTTTATCAGTATCTGCAGGGGGCGGTGGAGGCGGTGGCGGAGCTATCACTTTAGGTTCTTTCTTATCAAATAAAGAACCTGCTACACCAAAACTATAAAACAGGTGATTTGTAGCTGTAGCTTCAGTAACCGCTACACGGTATTGAGCATTAAAATTTATATAGGCCTGGTCAAGCAGATTTATTTGCAAACCCCAGCCAAGTGGAACATATGCCCCAAAATACCCATTCCATTGGGAAGCTCCTACACCTGCTGTTAGATAAGGGGTTACCCAATATTTGTCGCTTAATAATTTTGCATTAATGTTGGCATCAAGTTCTGCAAGCAATTTGTCGTTGCCGCTTGCAGTCTTATTTTTAAGAGGATAGCTAACGAATGTGCCGCCAAGACGCGCCATAAAATCCAGGTGGTTTGTAAGTCCCTGGAAATAATTTAAAGCGAGACCAGGGCTCATCCGACTGGTTTTATACCATTCATTATCTTTCAAAACCTGATTGAGAGATGTGTTTTTTAAATCTTGTGCAGTTTGAAAATCGTGAAAGGTAAATGCAAAACCAATAGCTGGTTTTTTCTTGTAAGGATTTTTAATTGCATTTTCCTGAGCAATGGCAGAAGTTAATATACAAGCTGCCAGCATTATCATAATTGGTCTTTTCATGAAAGTAAAATATTTAAAAATATATAACGCAAAGGTATATGTCAGTTTTTAAAAGCACCAAAAAATTATTTGCTGTTCGATGGGGGTTTTTCGGGGTTTATCACTTCTACTTTTACTTTTACAAGGCCCCTCTTAAAGAAACCAAGTTTTATTGCTGCTGCTTTAGAAACATCTATCAGCCGCTTATTTTTTGGATGCATTCTGTCTGTAATCTGAACTATGACGGATTTATTGTTGCGAAGGTTGCTTACCCTGACCCAAGTTCCTAAAGAAAGTTTGTTGCTTGCAGCAGTGAATTTATTTTCATCAAATTTTTGGCCATTTGCCATATATTTGCCATGAAATCTTTTCCCGTAATAACTGGCAACTCCTGTAGATACACGATGTGTTGCTTCTTTTCCTTTTGAAGAAGATTTCTTTTGTGCATAAATTGAAGTAGAAATAAATAGCAGGAAGGTATAAATAAGCAGCTTAAGTTTCATTGTTCTCATTTATTCAGTTAATGAATAGTTTCCCGATTCAGCTAAATGACGATACCTGCAGGTTTACAACTCAAAGCATTTTTCAAAAAAACTTATTACAGGGAGGATAATACCTTTCTGTTTTTGAAATATTTTTCCCTTATCAATTTGTCTTCATCATAAATATCATTGTACAATATTATTTTCCCATTTTTAGCTTCACAGGTAAAATATCGAAAAAAAATCGGAGTCCTTTTTGAAAAAGCTACCGTATGTTTTTCTTTGCGTTTCATCCAGGCATTAAGGGTATCAGGTTTATATCGCACACTATCATTTTTCACAAGGTATTGATATAATTTCTTCCATTCCTGTACCCTTACACATCCGTGGCTAAGAGCCCGGTCTTTTTTGGAGAATAACCAACGGGCATTGGTGTCATGTAAATATACGCTGTATTTATTTCTGAAATTAAATTTGATTACACCAAGAGAGTTATCGTCTCCTTCCCTCTGTTTCAATTGATAAGGAAAATTATTTTTATTCAGCCTGAACCATTTAACGGTATGTGGATCAATTATACTATCGTTCCGGTCTACCACCATCAGGTTTTGCTTATCCAAATATTCTACTTTACGTTGAATCTGAGGCAGCATTTCTTTAATGATTATACTCATGGGAACAGTCCATTGAGGAAAAACAACGAAATTTGTCAGTTCACTTGTCAATACAGGTGTACGGGTCTTTGGGTTGCCTACTATTATTTTAGATTCTATTCTTAGTGTATCATTATCCCACACCTCCAACCGGAATGCCGGTAAGTTGACGAATGCATAACGTACCGGCATGCTATCGGGCATCAATTTATAACGATCAAGGTTAATCGCAATTCTTTTGAACCTTTCTGCGTCTGTATTATTCAACTCTGCAACAACTGACGGTCCGGCTTTGCCATCTACTTTAAGTGCTTTTTCTACTTCAAATTGCCTAACTGCTTCCGCAAGCCCGGCAGTATCTGCAATAGAGCTATTATTTATTAAATACCCACCTTCATATAACCTCGCCTGCAGTTGAGTCAAAAATTCAGTTGAATCTTCTATAGGATAACTTACATAAGTGTATTCTGTCCGGTTCATTGAATCAAGAAAATTCTTCAAAGCTTCCCGGATTGCGTGGTACTCTCGATAAAAAGGCTCCAGTGATTCCATTACCGGCGTAATCGTATTATTCTGTTGCACGCTTTGAAGCAATGCTATACCAAGCGAATCATTGAGCAGGGTATCCTTTCGCAGAGTAATACTATCGCGCTGCAACCTGCCCAATTTAATGTCTTTTGCCATCTGCATAAAAGCATCTGTCAGCATAATATCAGCCCGCGCCCATAACACAGCATCTTTCATGGCAGTGGTGTCTGTCTTTAAAGCATGATGAATACCCTTTAATAGCACAAAATGATAGTCTGCAGGAAATAATCCAAAGATCTCGCTATGTTTTATAAATTCAATGAGTGAATCAGCAACGGGAGTCCATTGTTTTTGTATGCTCCAGGTACGTGTTGATTCAGTACCTGCATACCATTTTTGTAAAAATCCCGGTTGGGAGAATGTAATAGAATCGTTTAATACCCCTTTATTTTCTGCTACATAAGCAACAATACTGGCAATATTTTTATTCACTTTCTTATTCAGATCTTCAGGCTTTCTAACTATTTCTACCGGTTTGGGTTTTTCGGGAGTATTACAGGCAAATATAGCTGTCAGAATAAGGCATATCACAAAAAAACAGGGGTTACATCTTTTTCTCATGTATTTGGAAAAATTCAAATCAGGAAGATACATTATCTTAATAAGGATTGGGTGTAGTGTAAAATAACATGCAAAATAATAAAAGCAGTCATTGCCAGGAAATATGAACGGCTTTTTTGGGATTTTCTTTTTTGGGCCTTAGCAATTTATGGTTACTTTCTTCACTATTATAGATATATGATAATTAAAACTTTAGCATTATCTTCAAGCCTCTTTATTTTTTATGATAAAAGGATGGCTTGCCGATAAAAAAATTGTGATAGTAGGTGGAACTACCGGTTTAGGGCTCTCTGCAGCTAAAACATTTGCAGAAGAAGGGGCTAAAATAACAGTGGTTGGAAGAAATGAACAACATTGTATTGAAGCTGTATCCGCAGTAGGAGAACAGTGTATTGCATATTGCGGAGATGCAACCGAGCCGGTTACTGCTAAAAATGCTATAGAATATTGTGTCAATAATTTTGGAGGATTTGATGGTCTATATCATGTGGCAGGTGGCAGCGGGAGAAAATTTGGTGACGGACCTCTTCATGAGCTTAGCCTGGAAGGCTGGCATAAAACTTTTGAAATGAACCTTACTTCCCTTATGCTTTCAAATCAGGCTGCGGTGAAATGGTTTTTACAACATAATAAGGGCGGATCCATTTTGAATATGAGCTCTGTGCTGGGCACATATCCTTCACCGGTACATTTTGCCACTCATGCTTATGCTGCCTGCAAGTCTGCGGTTCTCGGATTTACAAAATCAATTGCTGCCTATTATGCAAAAAACAATATACGTGGTAATGTAATTGCCCCATCATTGGTAGAAACACCAATGTCGCAACGGGCAACGGGCAGTGAACCCATTATGTCATTTATCAAAACAAAACAACCTCTGGATGGCGGGCGCATAGGCAGGACTGATGATGTAAACGGACTGGCCTGCTACTTTATGTCGGATCATAGCAGGTTCACTACCGGACAGGTGGTATATGTGGACGGCGGATGGAGTGTAAGTGAAGGGCAGTTGAGTAAAGAATAAATCAAATTATAATGAAAGCGATAGGCATTGATCTTGGCGGGACAACTATCAAGGGTGTGCTGGTGGAAAACAATGGACATATCCTGAAGGCCATGCAAATGCAGACGAATGAAAAGGATGAAAAACATTGGAAAAAAAATATTAAAACTTTGGTGCAGACTCTGAAAGAAAATCATGAACCATCAGAAATCGCGGTTGGTTTATCAGCGCCAGGGCTTGCCGGATCTAATAATGACCGTATTGTGTTGATGCCTGGCAGACTAAACGGGCTGGAACAATTTGTGTGGAGTGATTTCCTGGCAACTCCTACTTGGGTATTAAACGATGCACACGCAGCAATGATGGCGGAATCAGCATTTGGAGCGGGCAGAAGGTTCTCAAATATTGTTATGCTAACCTTAGGTACAGGTGTTGGTGGCGGAGTAATGATTAATGGCGAACTACACCAGGGGCTACTAAACAGGGCCGGACATGCCGGTCATATATCACTAAATGCTGACAGCGATGCAAGGGATATTACCAATATACCCGGAAGCCTTGAAGAGGCTATAGGAGATTGTACTATTAAACAACGTTCTTTTGGAAAATTTACATCTACTTCTGATTTGCTTTTGGCAGTAAAAAATGGAGACCAACTGGCAATATATACCTGGCTTCATTCTGTAAAAAAACTTGCGGTGGCTCTGTGTTCTCTGATAAACATCCTGTCACCAGAGTTAATAATATTAGGCGGAGGTATTTCACGTGCAGGTAAAGATTTATTTGATCCTCTCGCAGAGTTTATGGATATCTTTGAATGGCAGCATTCTGATACCCGTACACCCATTGTACCTGCCGCATTCGACGAGTACTCCGGTGCAGTGGGAGCCGCAGGGTTTGCATTAAAAAAAAGTTCAAAAAAACTATAACCAGGCATGAACCCAATAAGAGACTACTTAAAATATTCGAGAAATATAATTGACCGTATTGAAGCACAAACAGAAAATATTACTTCTGCAGCTCAATGGTTTGCAGCAAGCATCCTCAGCGGTAGGATGGTGCACACATTCGGGTCGGGACATAGCAGAATTATGGTGGAAGAAATGTGGCCTCGCTATGGGTCTTTCCCCGGCTTTAACCCGATTGTTGAATTATCTCTAACATTTCACAACCTGGTAGTAGGTGCTAACGGTCAGCGTCAGGCGATGTTCCTTGAAAATGTAGAAGGACTTGCTGAAAGAATCCTGCGCAATTTTGATATTACTCCAGATGATACCGCTTTGATTATTTCATCCAGCGGCTGTAATATTGTACCGATAGAAATGGCGGAACTCTTTCAGCAAAAAAAAGTGAAAACAGTTGTTATCATTTCTCAAAAACATGCTGATGCATCTACCAGCAAGCGAAAAGACGGAAAAAAGCTAAGCGATTTTGCTGACCTTATACTGGATACCGGCGCCCCGGCAGGAGATGCTATGGTTTATATACCCGGACTTGAAACACCGGTATCCCCTGGGTCAACAGTGGGTGGCGCTTTGCTTATCAATTCTATTAAAGCTGAAACAGCACGTTTGTTAACCGATACTGGTCATCCGCCAAAAGTATTGACAGCCGGTTGCATTATTGGTAATGAGAAAGCTAAAACTTTATTTGAAAACGCTTATGACGAGCACGCACACAGACTTTCAAAATTATATGCCACAGTGGGCAGATAAATAAACAGAAAAATATGCATTCACCCATAAGAACAACAGTTGTAGGAAGCTATCCATTTCCGGGATGGCTGGAGTTTGCTTCGCAGCATCTTGATCAATTTGGCCCGGCAGATATTGAAGAAATGATTGATGATGCGGTTATTGCTGCAATAAACGACCAGGTAAATGCAGGCCTTGATGTAATAACAGACGGAGAGCAAACACGACTGGATTTCAATCTGTCTTTCTATGGTTATATCAAAGGTATTTCTCCTAATGAATCTGAAACACGCCGTTTTGGACCTGCTGCCCACGACCAGCGTGGAAAGCATAATATTACTGAAGAACTTACTGCCCCTGAAGGGCTTGGTGTAGTTAAAGAATTTATTCGTCTAAAAAGTTTAGCACCAGAAGGTCAGGCTTTAAAAGTCAGCGTACCGGGCCCCTATACACTTAGCGGAAGATTACTACCCAACAATATGTATAAAGACCGCTATGCAATAACAAATGCATTGCTGCCCATTATCAGAAAAGAGCTGGAAAGCCTGGTAGAAGCAGGTTGCCGGGAAATCACTGTGGACGAACCTTCAATGAGTTGCTATGCCTATAAAGAAGACACCAAAAGATTTGTAAAAATCTTTAACGAAACCGTTGAGCCCGTTGCCGGCAGATGTAACCTGTCTACTCATTTGTGTTTTGGAAATTTTAAAGGCAGACCAGTTGGCTACAGAAGTATCAAACCTATGTTACCGGATTTTCTCAACCTAAAAGTGAATGAAATTCATATAGAAATGGCGAACCGGGAATTTGCAGAAATTGAACTGCTGGAAACCTTTGCCTCTCGCATGAATGTGGCAGTAGGTATTATTGATGTCAAAAATTATTATATAGAAACCGTAGACGATGTAGTGGCACGCATCAAAAGATGTCTTGAATATATTCCGGCAGATAAATTATCTGTTGCGCCTGATTGCGGATTGAGCCAGACAGCAAGATGGGCTTCGAGGCAGAAACTGATTAACATGGTAAAAGGAGCAAAAGCAGTAAGGGAAATGTTGTAATGGATTGCGGAAGATTATGAAAAAATGAGATGTGAATACCGAACATAAATTGTATATCATAATTTCTTAAACCAAAAACGACAAACCATAAATCATAAAATACACGCATGATCCCTGCAGTAAAGAAAGATGAAACATTGTTAAAAGAAATAAGACTGTTTGAAAATGAGACTGCCAACTTTCATTTGTGGTGGCTGGGGCAAAGCGGTTACCTCATCATGTGGCAGGGGAAAAAGATTTTAATTGATCCTTACCTTTCCGATTCGCTTACCATTAAGTATGCCAATACTGAGAAACCTCATATACGCATGAGCGAACAGGTGATTAAGCCTGAGTTACTAACCGGCATTAGTATTGTAAGTTCAAGCCATAACCACACAGATCATCTTGATGCTGCTACACTTATTCCTGTCTTGCAAAACAACCCGGATATCAGTTTTATTATACCCGAAGCCAACCGGCAATTTGTAGCGGAAAGAGTAAAAATTTCAGCAGACTTCCCGCAGGGAATTGACGAATCAGTATCGGTATATATAAATGAATTTCAATTTCGGGGCATTGCGGCTGCTCATAACGAACTGGACAGGGATGAGCATGGACGATTTAAATACCTGGGTTATATTATACAATTTGGTAAATGGACCCTATACCATAGTGGCGACACGTTGTGGTATGAAGGGCTGGAAAAAAAACTGGCATCTTTTAACATTGACCTGGCTTTGCTTCCTATAAATGGTAATGATCCATCACGCGGTGTTGCAGGTAACCTAGACTGTAATGAAGCTGCCTCACTTGCAAAAACAGCCGGCATCAGGCATGTAATCCCATGTCATTATGATATGTTTTATTTTAATACGGCCAATCCCTCATTGTTTGCCACCAAAGCAAAAAGTTTACGACAACCCTATACCATACTTCCCATTGGAGGACATTGGTGCAGCGATATGTTGTAGTATTTTGTAACTGACCTTGTACCAGATCAGTTTATTTTACTGAAGTTCCATTACATCATCAATATAATAACAATAGTCATGACGCTTCATTCCAATTCGTGGATAATAATGTATTGCTGCAGGGGCAGATAACAGTATCAGTTTTGCATCAGGCGCCGCCAACTTGGTATGCTTTATCAGTTCCCGCCCTATTCCCTGTTTTTGATAAACAAGATCTACTGCCAGATCGGAAAGATAAGTGCAAAAGGAAAAATCAGAAATTGAACGGGCTACGCCTATCAGTTCATTATTCAGTCTGGCGGTTACTACCAGGTTGGCATTTTGAAGCATCTTTGCAATTCTAGCCGCATCAGCCACAGGACGGCGTTCAGCAAGTGTAGATGTATTCAATACTTTTACAAATTCTTCTGCAGCGAGATTTTGTTCTACCTGGTATACTATCATGTATTATTTATTTCAAATTAACTAAAAAATAATGCGATAAGTAATATGGCGTTTGGAAAAACTTGCCCCGGTAGCTTCATGAATAGCCAGCATTTTATTGTTGAAATCTCCCACCCATGAAAGCTCTAATTCTTCATACTGGTGCAATGGCAATACATATTCTTTTAGTTTGATAAACATAGCTGACTCCAGTCCGTGCTTCTGAAATTTTTCTTTAGTTCCCATGATTATGGCACGCATCCTCTTATTACGGCGGCTCATTTTATTGAACATGAATTTCAATTTTCCAAACAGGTCAAGTTTTCCATTTAAGTTATAAATCAGTTCGTTGGTATCTGGCACTATTACAATCATAGAAGCCGGCTCCCCATGCACATAGGAAAACCAGATAAGCCGCTGATCCATAATGACCTTAATTTTTTCAAAAGTCTCCCGTATGGTTATTTTAGATATAGGGGTAAAGTTCTCAAAATCTTTCCAGGCGTCATTGTATATCTCCATAAAATCACCGGCAAACTTTTCAAATCGGCTTCTGTCGAGATGTTCAAAAACATATCCCGGCTTTTTTGCAACCCATTCAGCTATTTTGGTAAATCTTTCGGGAAAAGGTTTATAGACTTCAATTCGGTTGGATATTTGTTCATATAATGGCTCAAAACCATAGCGCTCAAACAATCGCTTATAATAAGGCGGGTGGTAGTTCATCCCATAATAAGGCATCATAAAACCTTCTACAAGGAGCCCCCACCACATATCGTTTTCACCAAAATTTACAGGGCCATCCATAGCTTTCATCCCATGGTTAGTGAGCCATTTTTTTGCAGTATCAAAAAGCAGGTCGGCAGCATCCTGGTTATCAATACACTCAAAAAAACCACATCCGCCTGTAGGCTGGGGATAATTGTATGCTTTTTTCTCATTGATAAAAGCTGCAATTCTTCCAATTGTCTTACCTCTGTCGTTTTTTAGTATCCAGCGGATACATTTGCCGTGATTATGATAATTATTTTTTTTGGGATCAAATACCGAGGTTATGTCATTATCCAAAGGACATATCCAATTGGGGTCATCTTTATAAATTTCTCTGGCAATATTCAGGAATGACTTTTGCAATTCCGGGTTATTAACTTCTATTATCTCCATATTTAGGAATAATGCCCAAATTAATACAAAAAAATCATTGAAGCGGTATATCCTTATTTTTGCAGTCCCAAAAAACATAGGAAATGTCCGTTACATCAATTATTCAGTCGGCAGTAATTAAAGGATTAGAACAACTATTTCAAAAAACATTCACATCAAAAGATTTTCAGATCAATGAAACCAAGCCCGAGTTTGAGGGCGACTATACAGTGGTGCTTTTTACACTGCTTAAACCATTAAAGCAATCTCCGGATCAGCTTGGAAATACCTTAGGAAATTATCTGCTGGATCAACAACCGGGTTTATTCTCCGCCTATAATGTAATAAAAGGTTTCCTAAACCTTACCATAAGTGATCAATACTGGACTGACATACTCGATCAAAATTTTGAAAATAATATTTATGGAAAGAAAGAGAGTAACGGAAAAAGGATAGTGGTAGAGTATTCCTCACCTAACACAAATAAACCTTTGCATCTTGGTCATCTCAGGAATAATTTTCTTGGATGGAGCATAGCTGAAATATTGAGGGCGGAGGGCTATAAAGTTATCAAAACATGTATCTCCAATGACCGGGGTATTCATATCTGTAAAAGTATGGTGGCGTGGCAGCAATTTGCCAATGGTGCCACGCCGGAAAGCACCGGTATAAAAGGGGATCACTTTGTAGGCGATTACTATGTGATGTTTGGGGAGGTTCACAAAAAAGAAATTATTTCACTTACAGAAAAAGGAATGAGTAAAGAGGAGGCTGAAAAAGAAGCTCCGATTATGAAGGCAGCCCAGCAAATGCTGATAGACTGGGAAGCAGGCAAACCTGAGGTGATGGATCTTTGGAAAACCATGAATAGTTGGGTATATAGCGGATTTGATACTACGTATAAAAGAATTGGCAGCGACTTCGATAAATTGTACTATGAAAGTGACACCTATCTGCTTGGGAAAAAATTAGTGGAAGACGGTTTAAAAAAAGGCATCTTTTTTACCAAACCCGACAGCAGTGTGTGGATTGATCTGACGGCTGATGGACTGGACGAAAAAATTGTGCAGCGAAAAGACGGTACAGCGGTATATATTACTCAGGATATTGGTCTTGCTGTCAATAAGTATGATGAATTTAAATATGATCAAAGTATTTACGTGGTGGGAGATGAACAAAACTACCATTTTAAAGTGCTAAAACTAATTTGTAAAAAATTAGGTTTGCCCTCTTCAGATGGTATCTATCATTTAAGTTATGGTATGGTGGAGCTGCCAACCGGCAGAATGAAAACCAGAGAAGGTACTGTAGTGGACGCCGATGATATAATGGATGAAATGATTAACGTGGCAGCAGCAAAGACTGCCGAATTAGGTAAGGTGAAAGATTTTACTGATTTAGAGTTAAAGGAACTGTATGATATCATCGGATTAGGCGCCTTAAAGTTTTTTATTCTTCGTGTAGACCCCAAAAAAAGAATGGTATTCAACCCGGAGGAAAGTATAGACTTTCACGGATTTACCGCATCCTTTGTTCAGTTTTCACATGCCCGTGCTAAAGCTATATTACGCAACGAAGATGCCGATAGCAGCTATATATACAAGGCGACAACGTCCCTCCTTCCTCTGGAAAAAGCGCTCCTGATAATGCTGGAACGTTATCCTTTGATCATTACGCTGGCTGCCACTGATCATAATCCTTCATTACTTGTTACCTATGGTTATGAACTGGCAAAAACCTTCAATAGTTTTGTGACAGAACACCGGGTGCTGAAAGCTGAATCAGAAGACAAAAAACAATTGCGTTTGCGTATCTGCCGTATGACGGCTAATGTGCTTGCTTCAGGATTAGCACTATTGGGAATAAAAGCGCCTGAACGGATGTAAGATGTGTTCAAAATATATCATACAAAGTTGATAAGATTTTTTTCCAACTTTACTGTATCCGACTTAGTATACAGCTTTATCTGAAGGGTCTTTTCATTTTAATTTCCCAAAAAAAACTTTGCGCCAACTGTCCAGGTGGTAGAATTTCCTAATCCAATCCCGGCGTTGAATCCACTACTTTTGGATGAGTAAGTAGGCTGTTCATTGGTAGATTTAGAATTTGAATACCCGGCAAACAGTAGATTATTCAATCCGGTTTCAATATGAAATTTAGGTGTAATGGCATAAGCTATTCCCGGATTAATACCTGCGCGGATATCGAAACCTTTACTTTCATAAGGAGAGTTAGTAGTCTTAATAAAATTTGCCTCAAGAAGCCCATCCATGAACAGGTAAAAACCCGAAGTGCCTAAATTTTTATATGGACGAATAAATACTCCTGCACCAAATGAATTAGATTTAGACGTGGATGTGTTGCCTCCATTTGTATTTTCATTAACTGAATTTCCATAGTTCAGTTGAGCTCCAATAACAAGATTCTCCTGAATAGCCCTGCCATAAGACGGAGTAATACCTATGCTTGAATATTTAGTACCCTTAATTAAATTTCCCGATGTTTGATCTGATTTCTGACTATTATAGTATATAGAACCTCCTAGCATATTGGCGCCTTTCTTAATTTGAGCATTAATGCTAGATAAAGAAACAAAAGTAATAAGCAAACTGAATATAAATTTTCTCATAGATTTATTTTATTAAAATTGAGCAAATTTGAAATTATTCATCTGATGGATTTTTCCATCAGAGTTCTTTAACAAAAATTTAAATCAAACAAAACAAAAATTTATTTTTTGTGCAGCGTTTTGTAAAATCAATGTTTTCCTGTTTCCTGGTGTTGCCACAATTCCCTGAACGTTGCACTGCTGTTGAGTAATGACTCCAGGTTTCCTTCTGCAATAATTTCACCGTTTTCCAAAACGCAGATATGATCAAAATATTTCAACAGGTGCAAACGGTGTAATGCAGAGATCACTACTTTGTTTTTAAACACTACAAACATTTCTTCATAAATTTTTAATTCAGTTTTAGGGTCAACGCTGCTTGTTGGTTCATCGAGTAAGATAATTTCACTGTCTCTGGCGGCAAGCATTCCACGGGCAAGGGCCAGGCGTTGCTTCTGACCCCCTGAAAGATTTACACCTTTTTCTGCAATATTGCTTTGTAATGCTTTTGGTAATTGTTTCACCACTTCCCAAAACTGTACAGTATTGCATATACTTTTAATTTCCTGTTCGGTATAACTGATGCCAAGGGTAATATTATACTCAATTGTATTTTCAAAAATTTCAGGTTCTTGAGGAAACAGGGTTACATGAGACGCGATGGCTTTAATACCCTGAGGTTGCAATACGCCATCTACACTTATGGAAGTACCTTTCGTTGCCGGATATAAACCGCGCAATACAGAAAGGAGTGTAGTTTTTCCGCTACCGCTCTCACCTACTAATGCTATTCGTTTTCCTTTTTGAAGCGTCAGGTGAATATTATTTAAACCGGCAACATTTTTGGGATCCGCATCCGCAGGCACAAAATCTTCATTTCCCTTATGAGAAAAAGAGAGATTATCAACATCAATCCTTTGCCAGTCTGCCGGAAGCGAAGCATCGTTTTCCGGCAGGTGGTGTTGGTTATATGCTTCGCTTATTATAAATGCAGTCCGCACGTTGGTTGCATCTTTCACCACATCTGTGTATAAATATGCCAGGTTGTGAAAGACGCTGGTAAACCGTTCCACATATCCCATCAGCGTAACCAGCCCCCCAAGTAATATTACCTGCCCCGGTTGCCAGTTTTGCCACACATATCCAATTAAGATAACCACATAAATCAATGCAACCAGCAGGTCGGTAACAAACCATTTCCATTCGTTGATGGATACATTTTTGCGAAACGGCGGCCATACTGCCATAATGCGACCCAATAAGGTTTGCCGGAGCCGGCCCTGCAGGCGGAGCGTAATCACCGTTACTACGTTTGATAAACTATCAAATAGTGATGCGGATACTTTATGCTCTTCTTCATTTTGTTGCTCCAATGATTTGATATAGGGTTTGTCAAATTGAAAGATGGTGAACACCACAACTATTCCTAAGACGACTGCCACCCCGCCAAACGCCGGGGAGAAATACAACATGGCTATAAATGAAATAAAAAATTTGGCAAGGGTATGCACGTATTCAAATCCGCGCTCAAAAAAACTTCTGACTGATTCATAAGCCTTACGGATACGATTGATGATTTCGCCGGAATGGTGGTCTTGCTGCCATTTTACCGGCAGTTGCAATACTTTATGGTAATACTCGTCCATAAAGTTTTTAGCGATAAAAAAAGCAAGTTTGCGTTCTACGATCCGGGCAGGCCCGTGAAAGCCCCAGTCTGCAAGTTTAATGCCTATATAGGCGAGGGCAAATATCCAGGTGCGTTGCAGCGCGTTGGCGCCGTTCTGCTGCAGGTCGTTTATATACATCCCCCAAATGATGGGCACAGCGGCCTGTACCAGATTGCTTGCAGCAAAGGCGCTATAAATAAGCACATATTTGAAACGCATTTTACCGGCATATTGCCAGCATACCTGTAGCAGAAACAGGTAGGGATTTTGGAAATATTTTTTCCTTATGCTCATACACACAGCGGTATTACGCTGCAAATTAGGGTGCAAATTCCATAGAAATGAAATGTGGAGGTTTCATCCGAACATAATAATTGGTATTACCCTAATCAAATATCCCGGCTATTTTCTTGCAAATTCTGCCCACGTTTCGTAAAACTCTCCCGGTTTTTGTTCATCTTCGCTAACGATGTAAATTGAAAAGTGGTCTTTATCAATATATTGAAACGTGCTTTCTATAACGACTATATCATTTGGATCGCCTTCGTCAATCATAATCAATTTATGAGCCGCTGTATCAAGCGACCAGATATACTGTGATTGCCAAACGTCTACCGTGGAATCGTATACGAACTTATCGCAACTTGATTTGAGCAAATTAAGATCTAACTCAATTTCGTCATACTCTTTCTGACCCGATCCATCCTCTGAAAATGTCCAGTCAGAATAGTTGTACCTGTAGCCATATACCGGCACATTTCTTACCAATGCAGCATTACTATCGGCAGGTTCGGCGGGTATTAGCTGATTGTTGACACACTTATAATCTCCAACAATGAACCAGGCAGTGTCGGGATAATAAATCCAATCTTCATTATCGTCTTTACTTTTTGTTAACCCCCATTTGCCCACCAGGTTTTTATCACCGCCTAATGGTGTAACGGTTATACATTCTTTAATGACATTACTAATGCCGCCGTTCCAGTCGTATGCGGAGTATTCAACGCAAAATGTACCCGGCTTAATATTATCCGGCAACCTGATGATTATTACGGAATCTGTATAATCCGGATTGTCATCCGTTACCTTCTTCGATATTCCAATCCTCCTGCTATTGGGCAGGTGCATTTTTTTTCTGCCTGAAACCGGTTTACTGAAATCTACCTTAAAATGGCTTTTATTATCTCCTACGATGTGCAGATAATACCCGGCTACTTCTCCTACCGATATTTGGGGTTTTATCACGGCAAATTTTCCGGCGATGGCATAAGAAGACTTATTATTGGATGCGGTAGCTAATGCCACCCCGTTGCCGGAAGGCACCGGCATAACGCCTTCAATTTTCTGTCCGTGATTTACTTTAATATTCTGGGTGAGGGCAACAGCATCTGCCGGGTCCAGCCCAGTGGAAGTATTGTCTGTTGATTCATTTTTCTTACAAGCCCAGGCAAAGATTACAAGAATAAGGGTAGTGCCTACCATTTTAGCGCATTTCATAGTAGTGTGTTTTGAGTGTTTAAAATAAATGTATCAGGCAATAATAAACATTTTCCTTCTGAAACGAGCTTATCCCCAAAAAAATGTTACAAAAAAAAACCGCCTGTTGGCAGGCGGCTTTTTCCGTATTTAACGGAATGAATTATTTTTTGCTGTCTATCTCATCATATTTCTTCTGGTAAAAATCTGATTTAGCTTTGTCGTTCTTCCTGTCATAGCAGTAAGCAAGGTTATTGCAAGCAGATTTTAACTCTGACTTTTCAGAAAGCTTAAGATCTGATTTCCCCTCAAATGCTTTGAACACAATTTCAAACGGAGGAATAGCTTTATCGCATAAAGCAACTACCTGGGCTTTGATATCGGCTTTCTTTTTTACATCATCGGGAGTGTTTCCTTTTATTTTATTGACATCATCTTCTAAAAACAAGGCCTGGTTGAAATAATGCTTAGCGAGGTTTAGATTGGCATCCAGTGCATCAGGTTTTAGCGCTAAAGCTTTTTTATACAGATCTTCTATTTTCTTGCAGCGCTCAGCATAATCAGCGGGACGGTCTTTAGCATCGCTTACATGTGTTTCATTGAAAAGTTCATTGGCATAATCCAGGATCATATCGTAGTTGTCGGGATGTGCAGCAATCAACTCTTCGTATTTAGCATATATCGCCTTTTTGTCGCCCTGACTGCGCAGATAGTCAAATTCTACCAATGGCAGATAATCATCTTTCGGATATAATTCCTCGCCCAGCTTAACGTATTTCTGCATATTGGGGATATCTTTCTTATCCAGGTAATGTTTAGCGAGGTAACGATAAATGGTTACATGCTCAGGTTTACCACCAATCTTAGCATCCGCCAATTGCTGGAAAAGACTTACAGCTTCCTCTTCTTTTTTTGCATTCATGGCACTTAATGCTGAATAGTAGGTTAATGTAGTATCCAGTTTTGAAAGTCCCCAGCCATTGGAGAAAATGAAAGAACTTATCGCATTTGATTTTTTAAAACTTGCCAGGGCATCTTCATATTTTTCAGCATTATATTGGCTGGCTCCCATGTCAAAATACCCGGCATATAGTTCGTAAATAGGTTTATAGTTGTCCAGGGTCAGTAATGTTGTGGTTTCGTTTTTATCAATTTCCAATGCTTTTTTTATTGCTTCAAAGGCATCTGTTCTTCCATCCGGAACCAGACTTTTGAATTTATCATTCGCAGCAATAGCACCATAAATTTTAGCCTTTGTGACCCAAACATCAGCTTTTTTTTGCTGCTTCGCATTGGTCAGCAGGTTATCTATGCCTTCTTTTGCTTTATCAAGTTCACCGTTTTTTAGCATGTCTTTCACCTTGTCAAGGTTTTGAGCTGACACACCGAGTGTGATAACTGCAAGCAAGGCTCCAAGGATTACTCTTTTCATGTGTTGTAGTTGTTTTTATAAATGTAACTGGTTAAGTAAATTATTCAGGTTCCACAGTTGTACTTTCTCCATTTTCACTATTCACATTGGGTTCAGTACCTGACTCATGTTGCTGACCACTATTATTTTCCTGTGTCGTATGACCATTATCGGTATCATATTTAGCCAGTTTGGTGATTGCAGCTATTTCATCTTCCTCATCTAACCGTATTAATTTTACACCCTGTGTTGCTCTTCCCTGCCGGCTCACCTGTGTTACAGACATCCGTATAGTCAGACCCGACTTACAGGTAATCATTAAATCTTCATCTTCGGACACATCCAGAATACCTACCAAAGAGCCTGTTTTATCCGTAACATTAATGGTTTTAACTCCTTTTCCTCCCCTGTTTGTAATACGATATACATCTTCACCACTCTCATCGGTAATGGCTGTTCTTTTTCCAAATCCTTTTTCACTAACTACCAAAACTGTCTTCAAAATGTCTTCTTTTTTTACACAAATCATGCCAACCACCGCATCATTGGCATCATCTGTTTCTATACCGGCAACTCCTATTGCGCCGCGTCCAGTAGGCCGCACTTTAGTTTCATGAAACCTGATAGCCCTGCCACTCTTTACAGCCATCATAATTTCACTTTCACCATCCGTCATTTTTGCTTCGAGCAACTGGTCCCCTTCTACGATGGTTATAGCATTTACACCGGTTGCACGCGGTCTGCTAAAATCTTCTAAAAGTGTTTTTTTAATTATTCCCTTTCGCGTACAGAGTACAATATAATGATTCCTTACAAAATCTTCGTCATCCAGGTTTTTTACATCTATGATAGCCCTTACTTTATCATCTGCAGGGAGTTGGACAAGGTTTTGAATTGCTCTGCCCTTACTGGTTTTATCACCCTCGGGCAATTGGTATACCTTCAGCCAGTAACAACGTCCTTTTTCAGTAAAGAATAGCAGGGTATGGTGGGTTGATGCTACAAAAAGGTGTTCTATCCAGTCTTCTTCTTTGGTCTTTCCCCCAATGGCTCCTCTTCCGCCGCGGTTTTGCTGACGATATTCGGTAGCTGATGTTCTTTTTATATATCCTTCGTGTGATATAGTAATCACAACATCTTCTTCCTCTATAAGATCTTCTATACGCATTTCATCGGCGAGATATTGAATCTCAGATTTGCGTACGTCTCCAAACCTTTCTTTTATATCGAGCAGTTCTGTTTTAATTATCTCATACCGTTTGCCTTCATCTCCAAGCAATTCTTTCAGATAGGCGATGAACTTCATAATCTCATCATATTCCTCCTTGATTTTATTGCGCTCCATACCCGTGAGGCGCTGTAACCTCAACTCAAGAATCGCTTTTGCCTGTATCTCATCCAATCCCCATCCGGCATTTACCAGACCTTCTTTCGCTGCATCAGGTGTGGGTGAGTTCCTGATCAGGGTTATAACTTCATCGAGGTGATCCAGTGCTATCAGGTAACCCTGAAGGATATGTGCTTTTTTCTCAGCTTCTCTCAGTTCAAATTTTGTCCTTCTTACCACCACCTCGTGGCGAAACTCTACAAATTCGCTGATCAGGTCTTTTACATTTAAGACTTTTGGCCGACCTTTTACTATCGCTACATTATTGATACCATAGGAAGTTTGTAATTCAGTATGTTTATACAACTGGTTGATCACTACATTGGCAATAGCATCTCGTTTCAGATCAACTACTATTCTGGTACCTTCCTTTTCGGTAGACTCGTTATTGACATGGGCAATACCTTCAATAATCTTTTCATTCACCAGTTCACCTATCTTGTTGGTGAGGGTATCGCGACTGACCTGGTAGGGTACTTCAGTTATGATAATTTGTTCTCTGCCGCTGGGTTTGGTATCTACATGCAGCTTGCCCCGCAATACTACCCTGCCACGCCCACTATGCATCGCTGATCTAATCCCTTCATATCCGTAGATAATGCCGCCGGTTGGAAAATCCGGGGCTTTTACAAACTGAATAAGATCTTCAACAGTAATATTTTTGTTATTGATATAAGCAATACAACCATCAATCACTTCACTGAGGTTATGAGGCATCATATTGGTGGCCATACCCACAGCAATTCCACTTGACCCATTGACTAATAACTGGGGAATACGGGTGGGTAAAATAGAGGGTTCTTTTTCTGAGTCGTCAAAATTCAACTGAAAGTCCACCGTATCTTTTTCGATATCATCCAGCATGTGTTCTGCCAGGCGCTGAAGTCTAACCTCAGTGTACCGCATTGCCGCCGGTCCGTCGCCATCCTGGTTACCGAAATTTCCCTGTTTATCAACAAGGGTGTAACGCATATTCCAGTC
>JAFDXG010000083.1 GCA_018268105.1 Bacteroidota bacterium
CATCTGTTCCGGTGATCCGGTAACCCTGGATGCAGGTAATGTGGGAGCAACCTATAGCTGGAGTCCCGGCGGTGCTACTACCCAGACTATCACAGTAAACCCGACAAGCAATACAACATATACAGTGGTGGTAACTCAGGGCGGTTGTTCAGCCAGTGGCTCTAAGACCATCACTGTTACGCCCAAGCCGGTAGTAAACCTCGGAGCAGATATGGATTTCTGTGCTGGATTTGTGACTCTTGATGCTGGTGTTGCAGGAGCTAATTACCAGTGGGGCAGCACATACATGCCTGGTTTTTACGCTACTGAAACCGATCAAACTACAGACGCAATGGGTCCAGGTACTTATTGGGTAAAAGTAAATAAAAACGGATGTACTGTTTCAGATACCATAGTTCTCAATAAGAAGAAAGCTATTACTGCTTCATTTACATTCACTCAAACAGGCAGTGGAAGTTGTGGACCCTATTCAGTAAATGTTACAGAAAATGCTACTATATGTTCTGGTTCAGTTAAAGAACATTATTGGGATTTTGGTGATGGAACAATTGTGAGTGGGGCTTATACGAAATCTTTATCTCATAATTATATTGTACCCGGCGATCATATAATTAAACTGATTGTTACAAATACAAGTGGAATAAAGGATACGACAGAGAAAACAGTTTCATTTGTTGGATCCGGATTTGCAATAAACCTGGGTAATGATACTACTTTGTGCGGAGGAGCCAGTTTAACTCTGGACGCAGGAATTGGTAGTTCTTATGCATGGTCGACGGGGAAAACCTCCAGAACCATCATCGTAAATCAGTCTGGTGAATATTCTGTAGCGGTGTACAATGGTACATGCTATGCGACTGGCAAAATTAAAGTAACCGCTACTGCAGGACTTTCTGTAAATCTCGGCAACGACTCAACAATTTGCGGAGGCAGTCTTGTACTGGATGCAGGAAATTCCGGAGCTACATATCTGTGGAGCGCTAATACCGGTAATGCAACTTCGCAAACTGTTACAGTCACTCCTCAAAATGGTGTAAATATTTATACTGTAAATGTACAGAAAGGAACCTGTCAGGGTAAAGACACACTAATGATTACAGTAAATAATGCTATCCCGGTCAACCTTGGTAATGATACGGCAATTTGTACAGGGGCGTCTTTAGTGCTTGACGCTGGTTATCCAGGTGCTACTTATACATGGCAGGATGGAACTTCTACACAAACCTACCCAGCAAGTACTGCCGGAAAGTATAAAGTAATGGTTAACAAAAATGGCTGTAAGGGTGAGGATGAAATTAATATTACATTATTATCCACACCAACCGGAGTAGATTTAGGCGAAGACATAAATAAATGTTTCGGTAACAACATCATACTTGATGCCGGAGAACAACAGAATGCAACATATCTATGGAGTACAGGAGAAACAACAAGAACACTGGATGTTTCATTAAGTGGAATCTATTCAGTAGCAGTTTCTGCCTGCGGAGTAACTAAAGCCGATACAATCAGTGTGACACTCAGTAAACTGAGTACACCAGTAATTACTCAGTCAGGTCTAGAATTGATATGTACAGATGCCGACAGTTATCAATGGTATAAGGATGGTATCTTTATTCCGGGAGCAACATTCAAGACGTATAAACCAAAAGGGTATGGTACATATTCAGTAATGGTTACTAATTCTACTTTAGGATGTTCAGGCAAATCAGATGATTATTGGTTTACTCCTGATGGTAAATACTATCTGGACGGAATAAGGGTAATTGCAACTCCAAATCCAAGCTACGGATTATCTAAGCTTGTCTTGTCCAAATTACCGCCTAAACCAATTCAGGTTAAAGTTTATGATCGAATCGGAAGAATGGTATTGATGAATAGTAATGTAGTAAATAAAGTTACTGATTTGAACTTGCTTTCTTTTGCCAAAGGATTGTATTTTGTAGAATGTATTCTTGATAATCAAAAAGTAATAATACCTATAGTCACACAGTAAGATTTTTCGCGAATCCGGTGGACAACAACCCATGAGGCTGCCTCAAAAGTATGAGTCAGCCTCTTTTTATTTGGATACCTGATGGAGGCATGTACCCGTTTATGCGATCCTCAAGCTCCTTTTTTATTTTTGATACATCCTTTTTTTACTCTTATTGAGTTATAACCTTCATCACTTTGCATGTGTAAGCAAACTTGTCAACCTATCAAATAAAAGAACCTTGCAAGTTTATGCAAGGTTCTTTCGCTATGTTACAAATCAACTTTATCGCTGAATCACCAATTGTTGTCTGTCTTTAATTTTATTACCAGAAATCTCAATAAAATATACGCCGCTTCTCAGGTTTGAAATGTTTAACTGAGCCTGTTTAGTATCACCTCCATATTTTGACTGCTTTTTCAAATTGCCAATATTATCAAATATTTTAATTTCCGAAATATCATCTTTGGTTTCTCCTCTTTGATTAATTGTTATGGTTGTAGTAGCAGGGTTTGGCGAAACCATAAAGTAATATCCTGAATTTACCTGAATTGGCACTGCCATACTCCAATCGCTCCATCCGCAGGCGTTTTGTACTTTTACATTCACTAAGGCAGTACCTGTTGACTGGAAAAAGATGTTTTTACTTGTGCCATTATCCGTACCGCACTCAAAATCGCCGTGAACGATATTAGCGCTCATATTTACCTGCCAATTAGCAGATAGTAGTTGGCAACGATTATCGGGAGGATATCCTGCAACAAAACCTACCGGATGTCCAACTGTAGTACTGCTGATAGAATTCCAGATAGTAATGTTACTTGCCTGGGGTATGCCGACTGTAAAATTTATTCTGCTTGTAGCACTTCCCCCACTACATGGAGTGGAAATTTGCACTTCCACCCATGCTGCTCCATTTGAACTACCATTTCTCTGGACAGTATATTGATATGAATTGCTTGAACCAACTACTGTTAGACCGCTGCTTTTTGTCCAGCTATAGGTAGCCCCTGCAATATTTTTGACAGAAAAAGTTCTCGTACCAGTGCATAAATTGGAGGTGCTACCCGAAACTTTTGTTTGAGCGTAATAATTGACAGTCGCCGGTTGTTCATAAGGAACGGTTGTCGGCTTATGTCTTATAAGCGGCCAGGCTCCCCATTTCGATTCATATTTACCTGACACAACAGTAGAAGCCACGGCAGAATGGTCTCCGCAGTAATAATGAATCTTATCTGCATCTGCTGCATTACACATTTTATAAAACAGCCGCCTGTCCAGTAGGTATCAATATTATGAGTTTACGGCTGACATGCTGGCGGTGCTGCGTATGTTGCGTTGTTAATCCACACCTGATTGGTATTCCCTTCCCGCAAATGCCAGGCATATGCGTGGCAATTATATGCGTTTGATACTTCAGCTAAAATATCACTGGCTCCTAAGCCATTTGAAGCACCCCAAGTGAGGAACTGTTGACGCCATGTGTTTTTTTAAGCGGGTGTTCCTTCAAATTGTATATTAGCGCTTACTGCACCGCCTTTGCAAGTATATACAGTAGTTGGTTGTGCAAATCCACCTACAACAAATAAAAGTTTGATGTATAAAAGAAATAGTATTTTTTTCATAACTAAGATATTATTTTGTGAATGCTTTTGCATACGATAGAATCAAATTTCTGAACGGTTCATGATTAGCTTCGGTAGCTAATCCGGTATTTGTATAAATCGCCAAATCATCATTTGTATTTAGCTCGTTTATAAATGGCAGGTAGTTATCGAGCTTCATTATTTGAGACAACACTAATGTACCTGATACTTTACTTGTACCAAACGATTCACCATAAGTCATCTTTATTTCCTGTTTTTTTATGACTTCCCTGGCAAGATCAATTTTTCTATTATGGTCAAATTGATTTAAAATTGAATCCTGTGTTAAAATCTCTTCATAAACAACCCAGCCTTCTATGTAATTTCCCTGTTCAAGAGATGAGCCGTTTTCCGGAAAACAACAGGGAGTCATCTGAATATATCGCTCAAAAAGTTTTTGACAGGCATCGGGTCTTTTAATTAACTCTGTCGAGGCATTTAATCTTTTCAGAACCTGATCCCTACCTTGAAAGATATTGCTATAAACGTTCCTTAATGGCAAATTTGGATTATCCAGTAAACTTTGAATTAATGCTGGTGTTGACATATTTATGAGAATGCTGTCCGGTATTTGATAAAGGCTCCAGTCAGGGTTGCCAAACGCTACAGGATAAATATAAGTACCGCTTGGCTTATCTATTTGAACACAGCATTGCTCTTTATTTTTTTTGCAACCACAAAAAGCAGCTAATACGATGATGATAATGAAATACTTTTTCAAGTGAATCATTGGTTCGCATTTAATTGATTATAAAGCGCAGTTAAATCTGCCTCCTCACTCAATCGCCCTGTTTCCAAAAAACGGGTAATGTCGTCATTTTTAGCTTTTAAAATCCCTTTCTTATCCATTATCATTGCGGCAGGAAAGAGCGATGATTCCAGTCCTATAGGAGCATACACGTCCTGAATGCTGGCTTTAGCATCATATTTTATTTTTATCTCCTTTAGCAGTAATTTTTTATCACTATCATCCATACTATTTTGAACAATGTTTTGTGCCAGCAATATTTCTATAAAGCGAAATGTCTCGCTAAACACCCTTTTTCTAATAATGACCATGATTTGTCAATATTTGCCGGATTCATAGTTCTATAGATACTAATCAATGCCTTTCCTGCATCTTTTCTTTCAAACAATGCGTCAATACCATTAAAGTGATTTTTTACAGCATAAAAACCTGTCTGGGGAGTATTAAATGCGTTCATCAATCCAAATAATGGATAATTCAAACAAGTTTTTGCCAATGCTTCTGTTGTTAGATCGCTTATTATTTCCTTCGGTATTTGACACTTACTATACATTTCTTCTGGTGAGCCAAATTTCCATTGTTCAGTACCGGGTTTTATAGGAAAATCATATGGTGTATTATTATTTTGAGCTGAAATTGTCAATGCGCTAAGCGACAAGACAATTAATAATAAGAATATTTTCATTTTAAAAGTTTTATTGTTATTGACTTTAAAGCATACTTGCTTGTACAACTATGATTACAAAAATCAATTATTTGGTGCAGCATAATTTGGCTTACTGGCGGACTATGTTCTCTAAGCAATTGATATTTTTGTGTTTTGATGTCCGTTGTATTTTGCCCCTTTCCAGGGAAAGGTATGAAAAGCGATAAATAAAAAATTAGCTACGAATAGAAGCCTAACAGGTTTTTGTTTTGGCTTAATAATATTCAATTAAAATTCTAATCTCTTCTTTTCATAAACTGACATTACTGTAGGAACTCCTTGCTAATTGTTTTCAATATAGGTGAGAATTAAATTTTTGAAAACGTTGCATTCGGGCGAATGCTGTACAGTGTGCTATACCAAATGTAGAATAATAATGCATAAAAAAGTTACACTTATCCTACTATTTATTTGTATATTTAAAAAAGTATTTGCAGCATCCGCCCTATGGCTGAATAACAATGAAATTTATTTCTTCACTAATATAAATTGTAAGCCAATGGTTACTTCAGACATTGATCAGTTTATTGAAGAATGTAATACCTGGAGGGAGGCATTACGTTCACAGCGCGAAGAATTTTCCCGCATGAAAAATGATCTTCAAAATGTTGCTCCTAACATTACCAGTAAAGATGCCCTCAAAGCCGTAGAACACTACGAAAATCAATTTAACATCCAGTTGGTCAATATTCACGACCTTAAACAAGCTGTGAAAGGACATGTAAAACAATATAGTCTGCAACCAGCTGGTGAAGATGATATAGTTCCGGCATTATCTTCAGAACGTGAGCAATTAGCTAAGGATTTTAAAACGCTTCAACATACCTTGTTAGAACTCAAAGCTGATTTCAGGAATTTTCTTGTTCATTACACGTAGTCCTAACTTAAAATCTGTAAGGATATATTGAAGTGATAAATATATTCATTTTCAATATAAGGGGTGTGTTGTGCATATATAAGAATATAATTTTTCAATTTAAAATTGCTTGCCATGGCTGCCGAATTTGATACCGCACATGTTAAGAATATTGTTCTTCTCGGTCATGCCGGCTCCGGCAAAACGACACTCGCAGAATGCCTGCTGTTCGAGGCCGGACTGATTTCTAAGAGGGGTACAATCGCAGAAGGAAATACAGTAGGAGATTATCATGATCTTGAAAAGGAAAGAGGGAATACCATTTTCTCAAAATTGATGCACACCCGCTGGCGGGGTTATAAAATAAACATTATTGATACCCCTGGTTATGATGATTTTGCAGGAGATGTATTGTCCGCACTTCGTGTATCCGACACCGGTATAATGTTATTAAACGCTTCAATGGGGGTAGAAGTGGGCACTGATGTAATATGGCAGTATACAGAGCGGTTTAAAACCCCAATGATTTTTGCAGTCAATCATCTTGATAATGAGAAAGCGGATTTTGATGCAACAGTAAAAGAAGCGAAGCAGCATTTTGGAAATAATATTACCGTTGTGCAGTACCCGCTCAACCAGGGCGAAGGTTTCCAAAGTATTATTGATGTGCTTCGTATGACAATGTATAAGTTTAAAGACGCTGGCGGTAAACCCGAAAAACTCCCTATTCCCGATGAAGAAAAATCAAAAGCTGACGAATTGCATAAGTTGCTTGTAGAAGCAGTTGCCGGAAATGACGAGACGCTTATGGAAAAATACTTTGACAAAGGCGAACTTGATGAAGAAGACATTAAAGCAGGAATGAAAAAGGCAATGATCAATCATGACATTTTTCCCTTGTTTTGCATAAGCGCAGAACACAATATGGGTGGCGGAAGATTGATGGGTTTTATTGATAATGTTTGCCCAAGTGCCAATGAAATGCCTCCGCAAATATCTGTGAAAGGCGAAGAAATCCACTGTAATCCCGGAGGCAAAGTTTGCGCTTTTATATTTAAAGCGACTTCCGAACCACATGTGGGGGATTTATCTTTTTTAAAGGTTTATTCCGGTACACTTAAAGCCGGCATGGAACTGATAAATGAAACTACTGGTGTAGCTGAAAAAATTAACCAGTTATTTGTAGTAGAAGGCAATAAAAGAATTGCTGTAAATGAACTGACTGCCGGAGATATAGGAGCAACTTTAAAACTTCGAAATACACATGTGAACAATACCCTTCACGAAAAAAATACAGGTTATGAATTAAAACCAATTGTATTTCCGCTTTCTAATATTAGTATAGCAATTAGCACTCTGAAAAAAGGTGAAGAAGAAAAATTAGCCAATGCCCTTCACCAATTAAGGGAAGAAGATCCAACAATTGAAATTGAGGTATCACAGGAATTGAAACAAACAATTATTTCCTGTCAGGGTGATATGCATCTTGCAGTCATTAAATGGAAACTGGAACATCAATATAAGGTGGATGTGGTATTTTCCGAAACAAAAATACCATATCGTGAAACGATAAGAACTGCTGCTGAAGCAGTATATCGGCATAAAAAACAGTCAGGCGGCGCAGGGCAGTTTGGCGAAGTACACATGCGTATTGAACCCTGGTATGAAGGGATGCCTGATCCTGAAGGTTTGAATGTAAGGGGACGGGATACTCATGAACTCCCCTGGGGTGGAAAATTGGTATTTTATAATTGCATTGTTGGCGGTGCAATAGATCAGCGTTTCTTACCATCAATTTTAAAAGGAGTGATGGAGAAAATGCAGGAGGGACCATTAACAGGATCCTACGTCAGAGATATTAGGGTATCCGTTTTTGATGGAAGAATGCATCCGGTAGACAGCAATGATATTTCATTTAAAATTGCAGGACTTATGGCTTTTAAAAATGCATTCAGGCTTGCAGCCCCGCAGTTACTTGAGCCTATACAGCATGTGGAAGTATTATGTCCTGAAAATATTACCGGTGCAGTAATGGGAGATCTTCAAACAAGGCGTGCCTTAGTAGAGGGACTTACAACAGAAGGGAACTTTACTAAAATTATTGCACGGGTACCATTGGCTGAAATGTACGACTATGCTTCATCGTTACGATCAATTACGCAAGGAAGAGCAAAATTCAAAATGAATTTCCATGAATATTGTCCAGTCCCATTTGAAATGCAGCGGAAGCTTTCAGACGCTTATAGTAAAGTAGATAAAGAAGAAGTGGTAGGTTGATTTTTTATAAAAGGTCTTTGTCATACTGTAATTTACTTTCACAGTGATTGATACTTTTATTTTTTATTAATGATTTTCTTTTTTATGGATTTCAAATAATTAAAAATCATTGTATACCATAAAAAACAAAGAACTACGTCAGCGTTATCAAATCCGCCTACTTTATAATAAATTGATATAGCTTAGCGATCTCAAACAGCAATAATTTTATGCGATCGACTTTGTTAGCTTTTCTTTTAAGCACTGCATTTTTTTCTTACGCACAGAATGATATTCATTTATGGTATACCCAACCTGCAAAAATCTGGACAGATGCTATACCTGTTGGTAATGGAAGAATAGGGGCTATGGTATTTGGAAAATATAACCATGAGCAGATTCAAATGAATGAAGAAAGTATATGGGCTGGTAGTAAAATCAATAACAATAATAAAGAAGCTGCTGCCCGTTTGCCGGAAATACAAAAGGCATTGTTTACCGGTGAATACAAAAAAGCCCTGCAACTATCTTCTGATTATCTCGTGGGTACCCCGCCCCGGATACGTTCTTATCAACCGCTGGGTAATATATTTATCAATTATTCCTGGAAAGGGGAACCGCAGCATTATGAAAGATCATTAACACTAAATACAGGTATTGCCAGTACCGAGTTTATAATAAATGGTAACCACATTTCTGAAGATGTATTTGCTTCAGCACCAGATGATGTGATGGTGCTGAATTTTACTGCTTCACAACCTGTAAACCTGGAAATTGTACTGAACCGGGAGATAGATGTAAATGAATATAAGGCTTCTGACAATTTAGTATATTATACCGGACAAATTAACGATAAGGATGATTCTCTTACAGGGCCTGGAGGGAAACATATTCGTTTCGCTGCAGCAATGAAAGTTATTGCCAATAATGGAAAAACTGAAACCCTGATTTCCGATACTGCCGCAATAGTGAAGATAAGCTCTTCAAAAAGTTTTACAATATTGGTTACCGGTGCAAGTAATTATAATATCGAAAATCTGGATATGGATGACAATATTGATGCATTGGCTATATGTAGTCAAAAGATAGAATCTGCAGCTAAGTTAAGTCCGGTTGTTTTGAAACAACGTCATATAGCTGATCATCGTTCATTTTTCGACAGGGTTCAGTTTAAGATGGGGAGTGAATCTATGAATAATTTACCGACAGATGAACGACTGGAAAAAGTTAAAGCCGGTGGCTTTGATCCGGGTTTGATAGTTATGTATTATCAGTTCGGGCGTTATCTGCTGATGGGCTCATCCCGCAAACCGGGTCGTTTGCCTGCCAACCTTCAGGGAATTTGGAATGGTCAATATAAGGCACCCTGGAATTCAGACTTTCACACCAACATCAATCTGCAGATGAA
>JAFDXG010000084.1 GCA_018268105.1 Bacteroidota bacterium
GGTCGTATAAGCGTCGCCGGGATGCAGAACAACAGGTTCAGACTGCCGAAATTCAAAACAAGGTTTTGCGTTTACAAATGAACCCTCATTTTATTTTTAATTCACTGAATTCAATAAGTGATTATATACGCAGAAATGATATTGCTCATGCGGACGAATATCTTACCAATTTTGCAAAAGTGATGCGTATGACTCTGGAAAACTCTGAGAAAACTGAAATACCGATTGAGGATGACTTAAATGCCCTGGAGTTATATATGCAACTCGAAGCTAAAAGACTCAATAATAAATTTACTTACAAAATTTCTGTTGCAAATGATATTGACCAGGGAAATACGATAGTGCCGCCTATGTTGATTCAACCTTTTGTAGAAAATAGTATATGGCATGGCTTTGCTAACATACAGGGTGGCGGACATATAAATATTAATATTCGAAAAGAAAACAATAAACTTTTTTGCAGTATAGATGATAATGGTGTGGGCAGATTAAAGTCAGCTATTACATCTCCTGCGTCTGACAAAAAATCGCTGGGGATGAAAATTACCAGGGAACGTATTCATCTGCTTAAGAAGAAAAAAGGAAACAATGTTTTGATAAATTTAATTGATAAAGAAGAAGGGTTTCTTGCAGAACTGGTATTACCACTGGAAACAACTTTCTGAAACACGTTCTTTTTGTCCCTGAATAGGAACAATAGAATTACTAATCATTTTAAATTTATCGACCTGACCTAAAATGGTTTCTATAAAAAAGGTTACAATGTATAAAGTAGATTTTTCCACAATAGAAAATAACGGATAGATATTATTTACTTTATAGTATAAATATATCCGTCCGCGCTTCCAAAATTTAATATGACTTCATCTGCCTATTAGGTTGAGAAAATGCTTCCCGGTTCATGATAAACCCAATAAACACCTCCATCGAAGATGTCTAATGCATATACATTATAATCCCCTGAACAAAAAAAAGGTATTGTCCGATACGGTTGCATGAAATTGTACTTCACCTAATCTGAAATACTGCTCACCGATGGTATTATATGTCCGGTGAAGGGTACCATCGGTATTAATACAATAAAAATAACCGTCAAAGCTGCCTATAGAAATGGCATTGCCGGCAATAGTTGGTGCTGCATGTACAATGCCGTTTGTTTTATATTTTCAGATTAAGCTGCCTGAATTCCCGTTCAATGCATAAACATACCTATCTCCACATCCAAAATAAACTATACCATTGCTGACTGCTGGTGAAGAGGTATAATAATCCCAGGAGTCATACATTTTCTCCCCTTCGGTTGTAAAGATCCAGTTTAACTTTCCTGTCAGTAAGTTTAGTGCATAAAAAATTCCATCATTGCTGATAAAATAAACGATGTTATTTTCTATAGCTACTGAAGTCCTTATTTCAGCCCTGAATTAAACTTCCAGGCAACCGTTTCTTCTGTTTTGTTCAGTTCATATAAATAACTATCGCAAATACCAATGATTGGTAAATTTTTGTACAATACCGGTGAAGCAAATATTTGTGCATCTGTTTTAAACTTACATTTTATTGCCGGAGTTTAAGACAAGGGTTTAATTGAAGTGTAGTTTGCCCTGTATTTCGTTCGGCAAAAATTGCTGCCCGATAGCAGCATAGTTGAATAGCGAAGCAAATACTAAAAGAGAATTATATAATTCTTTTTTCATTATTGTCAGGAAATTGAGTATTGGTTTTGCAATTTTTCAGTTCCATTCTTTGTACACCGTTAAAATCTATTTTTTCAAAAAAGGGAACACCAAAAATTAAAGATTGAAAAGTGAATGGGTTCTTTGCCATAATATTTACACCAAATCTAAATCAGTTTATCGACTGAGTATAATCATAAAAAATAGCATTAGAAAATTGGACATTGGTTTATTCTTTTAATTAATGAATAGCCAAAATGGCAATTTTACGATATGATTGCATTACCTGTAATGTCAGGAGTTGTTCCATCCTTGATACCTGCGGACGTGATACGCTTGTAGCTATCAGCACCTATAAACAAACCAGGTCGCTTCAAAAGGGAGAAAGGATTTTTTCGGAGGGTGACCCGATTGCCGGTATATATTTTATTAAGAAAGGTTTCCTGAAAGTGGAATTAAACGGCAGGCAGGGCCGGCCTTTGATTCTGAGTATTGCAGGCAGGGGAACAGTTTTCGGTCACCGGGCAGATACCGGACATACCATTCACAGTTGTTCGGTCACTGCTGTTTCAGATGTGATGTATTGTTTTATACCCTACGATCAGTTTAATGAAATTGCCTGTAAGAGCCCTGTACTTAAACAACAAATCGTCAACCAGTATTTAAATGAACTGGAACTGATAGAAAAAAAAATAGTTAACCTGGCACATAAAACTGTACGGGAAAAAGTAGCTGAAGCCATTTTGTTACTTGCAGATACCTATCAATATGATGAGAAAAAACTAAGTTTTCGTATCAGCCTTTGCAGGCAGGATATTGCCGACCTGGCGGGCACCACTAAAGAACAGGTTTCAAAAATTTTAAAGGATTTCGAAAAGGAAGGATTGCTAAAATGTGCTGCTAAAAAATTCAGTTATCTCAACACTACAGAACTCAGGGCTGTTACCGGTACTCCAATACTGCCTGCAAGGGTAATTAAAGCCATTCATCTCAATAAAAATATGAAAGCGTAATTATTGACATATAATTCTGTCTTCATATAATTCTTAAAGATACTTTTAATTGAAATTGTTATTACCGGAATATTTATTCTTTAAATGATGACCAAAGCATGCAGGTATTGATTTTTTGTTGAGATTAAGAATAGTAGCGGATTTTTCTAACTGGTAAAATTTACAGTATGAAAATAGTCCATAGTATTTCTTTTATAACAGATATATTTCTTTTTTCTTCCTTATTTCCTGTGGTGGCGCAGCAAACCGGGGAAGCTGTATTCAAAGAAACCTGCGTAGCCTGCCATACTATCGGGCAGGGAAAATTGGTAGGTCCCGATCTTGCCAATATACAAAACCGGCATTCTGAAGTATGGCTGATCAACTTTATCAAATCATCACAGACCGTTATTAAGTCGGGCGA
>JAFDXG010000085.1 GCA_018268105.1 Bacteroidota bacterium
CGCAGGGTTATGCACTATTGTTTCATCCCGACCTGATACGTGGCACCTCCTTAGGCAGACATATTGACGAATACACTTTCTTTTCTTATGAAACCAATGAAGCGCTGCACTTGTCTGAAAGAGAACGGAAAATTGTGCTGGATTGTTTTGACAAAATCAAAAACGAACTGGAACAGGGAACAGACAAGCACAGTAAAAAGCTGATAGTTGATAATATTGAGTTGTTTTTAAATTATTGTGTTCGTTTTTATGACCGACAGTTTATTACGAGAGAAGAGACAAATTCAAATATTTTAATTCAATTTGAAAAACTGCTAAACGATTACTATCAATCCGACAAACCCCAGGATATTGGTCTGCCTTCAGTTGCCTGGTGCGCAGAGCAGTTCCATCTTTCCACCAATTATTTTGGTGATTTGATCAAAAAAGAAACCGGTAAAACCGCCATGGAATACATACACCTGAAAATAATGGATATGGCGAAGCAAATGATATTAGACCATCAAAAGAACATCAGTGAGATTGCCTACGAACTGGGTTTTAAATATCCGGCACATTTCACAAGATTGTTTAAACAAAAGACCGGAGTTTCGCCGGGTGAGTATCGGAATTTGAATTGAGGAACTTGAAACGTCGTCAATACATAGAACTTTGACGAAGTTGGATGAGATTTTCTATTCTCCCACCACTTCTTTATACGCGTCATCATTCACCTGTTCCAGCCAGGTGTTTTCGTTGATTTGCGGATTGCAGATGATGGAGAGAGCATTAAATTTTAAAATGATAGCGGGCAAACTATTTATTGTTTTAGATTTTTTTTACTGTACTTCTTTTTTCCGAATCCCAAAGAAAATCGTAACAGCTGATAAACACATAAAAAGTGTGTTAATCCAACTCATCGCCCAGGGGTTGCCATCGTGACTTGCAAACACCGCAAGAAGAATACTTGAGACAACTCGGCTTCCATACTGAAGTGCACCAAATAAAGCTGCTCCGGAACCTGCCATCTCAGGGACTTTATCCAATGCCGCAGCTTTGATACAGGCAGCAATAATTCCATTGGTGCTGAATATCACAAACATCGGAACAATCACAGCCAGGATTCCTCCTATTTCTAATTTTACCATTGTAAGCAACACCAAAGCGGTAACCTTCGCCACGGCTCTTGCTGCTTTCAACAAAAAGTTCAGACTGTATTTCCTGACCAGTTACCGGTTCAGCATACTTAAACCGCAATACCTATCATATTAATGCCAAACAGGTATCCATAATTTTCCGGCTTCACTCCGAAATATTGAATATACACCAACGGTGAAACGGCCATATAGGCATAAGCGCCTACATAGAAAAAAGTCACACAAAAGGTATATACCATAAATGGACGATTTCTTATCAACATGTTATATTTGGAATAAGCCGTCCATAAACTGCCTTTATTGACACGTGCTTGAGGTAACGTTTCTGGCAAAAGGAACACTGCCAGAAACAATCCAACACCAATAACAGCCAGCAAACCAAAAATGCTGTGCCAACTGCTGATGACTAATATTTTTCCTCCGAGTAATGGCCCTGCAATGGGTGCAATCGTCATCACTATCATTAGAGTAGAAAGCATTTCGGCTGCTTTGGTTTTATCATATAAATCTCTGATCATCGAGAGGGAAAGAATGGGGCCTGTGCAAACACCTAAAGCTTGTATCACCCGCCAGATAAAGATTTCAATCATTGTTTGCGATAGTGCACAGCCAATTGATCCTATTACAAATAAAATTAAACCAGCAAAAAGAAGTTTCTTTCTTCTGTATTTATCACTTATTGGTCTCCAAAAGATTTGCCCAACAGAAAAACCTAATAGAAATCCGGTAATGGTCAGCTCCACATTGCTTTGCAATGCTTTTTGCATAGCCCGCATAGCTGGCAGGTAAATATCTACCGACAAAGAAGTCATTGCCATCAGGCCAATACATGATGTTTCTCTTTTTAATTATATGGTTGCTACATTGTTTTGCATCATTTTCTAACTCTTATTAATTGATACTGCAAAGTTCCATCAGATTCTGGTTTGAGTTGTTATCCCAATTACTGGTTTTCTTACCAGTTTTACAGATTGGCAGAATGTGCCGGGGAAACGTTCCGCAGAAGTAAAAAGTACTATTCAACAAACGCGAATAGTGCTTTATTTTCAATTAAATTGTCTTTGACTAAAATGGGTGTATTTTAATTTTTCAAGAGATGATGGCGGCTTTCACCAGTAGAGCCTACTGATGGCCGGCGGCACAACACAGCCTTCAACTTAGGCAAGGTTTTGGAGAAGGAAAGTGTATTCTTATCATTCCGCTAAGTGGACACATGACGGAAGGATCGGAAAACCGGAAGTCCGTAAAAATTTTAAAGATGAATATAGTAATAACAGGAGCCTCTTCAGGAATTGGAAAAACAATAGGCGAATATCTTGTTGCAAAAGGCCACCGGGTGGTAGGAACAAGTCGTCATAAAGAAGGTGTTTTCGGCAATTTAAAAATAGTCAGGTTAGATGTTACGGATGATGATTCCGTCGAAAAATTTGTGCCACTCGTTATACAAAAACTCAACAGCATTGATGCCCTGATAAATTGTGCTGGTTTTGTAATTAGCGGCCCTGTAGAAAACTTTTCCATTGAAGAATGCAAAAGTCTATTTGAAACAAATTATTTTGGAACAATTCGGGTAACCACTGCATTATTGCCTCATTTTCGCGAAAATGGCAAAGGAAAGATATTCAATATGAGTTCAATGGCCGGATTAATCGGAATGCCATTTCAGGCACATTACTCTGCCAGTAAATTTGCCCTTGAAGGACTTACTGAAGCCCTGCGACTGGAACTATTTCCCTTTAATATACAAGTTTGCAACATTAATCCTGGCGATTTCAATACAAACTTTACGGCTAACCGAAAAATAACAGCAATCATTGGCGAGGCGTATAAGGATAAATTTAATCAAGTCTTAAGTATGTATGAAAGAGATGAAAATAATGGTTCAAATCCTATAATGATTGCGAAACTTGTAGAATCATTACTCTATAAAAAGAAATTGAAAGTTCGCTATGTTATTGGCAAACCCACGCAGACCATCGCGATTAGCCTGAAGCGTATATTCGGTGAATCTATATTTGAGTACGTCATGAAAAAGATATGGAAGGTAAAATGATAAAAATTATGGCTAAACATCAAACAAATTGGTGAACTCCCTTTGCCCTACATATTGTCCGCCTTAATCATCCCCATCCCGATAGCTTTTTTTACCAGGGTTACCGCATTGGGCACATCAAATTTTTGCAGCAGATTGTACCGGTGGCTTTCAACAGTTTGAACACTGATGAATAATTGTTTGGCAATTTGTTGCGAGGTTAAGCCTTCTCCTATCCATTGCAATACTTCTTTTTCCCTGTTGGTGAGGCGTGGAATATTCCGGGGTGCGCCGGAAGCTGTAAAAAGGATCTCCCGCACGGCATCGCTCATTACACATTGTCCCTGCAATACCTGCTCAATGGCATTCTCCAGATCGTACATTGAAGCGTTTTTTAAAAGATAGCCATTCGCACCGTTGGCAAGCATATCATTAATAATATTTTTTTCTGTATGATTACTTAAGGCTACCACTTTTGTTTGCCGTCGTATGCGGTGAATGGCGCGGCATATTTCTATTCCCGACATCTCGCCGGGAAGGCTGATATCCAAAAAAACAATATCCGCGGTGTTTTGTTGCAGGTAATCCAGCACATCTTTACCGTTGTCAAAGTTTGCCAGCACTTCAATACCTTCAATCTTTTGAAGCACGCTGTTAAGCCCTTCAATAAAAATGCTGTGATCTTCAACCAGCACGATGGTTGTTTTATTCTTTTTTCGTAACATTCATTTCAATGTTAATAATGGTTCCTTTGCCAGGAGAGGTTTCCACTTCCATTTTACCATTCATTAACGCCACCCGCGATTTAATATTTTTAAGCCCAATGCCATTTGACTGTGCTATATTCAGCGGCTGACTAAACCCCTTGCCATTATCTTCAATAGTGATGTAAAAACATTGCTGCACCCTGCTGCATTGCAAAAATACTTCTGTAGCGCCGGAATGTTTTACGGTATTCGTTAATAATTCCTGCACTATACGGTAAATTTCCATTTTTTCTGCCGGCAGCATTTTTCCCTGCACATTCAATAATTCACATTCCACCTTCATTGTTTTAGTGTTCATGGTTTTACACAGCTCCCTGAGGGCAGTGGTAAAATCAGCGCCCACCAATGCTTCGGGAACCATATTCCGTGCAATGCGGCGCAACTCCTGCACCGAACTATCTATCTGGGTGATCACTTTTTCCAGTGCAGTATTTTGATCATGCCCCGGTTCATGATTTACGGCAGACAAATTTAATTTAATACCTGCAAGCATGCCGCCTAATCCGTCGTGAAGATCGCGGGCCAAACGCCGCCGTTCTTTTTCTTCGCCGTCTAACTGTGCCTGTGCCACCTGTATCTTCAATTCTTTTTGCAATGAATGTAGGCGCTCGGTCTCTTTCTTTTTCCGCTGCACGTATATATATACAATGAATGCTGCCAGCAACAATAGCAAAGCCGCCCCAAAGTATAATAACAGTTCCTGCACCTGGTTCCGGTTTTGTAATGCCAGTAATGCTTTTTCTTTTTCGGCAACCCTGTATTTAGATTCCTGTTCGGCAATGCTTGCGGCGGTCTGGAGGGCAAAAACACTATCGGTTAAATAGCTGTATTCCAACATGCGGTTAAAGCCTGCCTCATAATGCCCCAAAGCACTTTCCGTTCGTGCAAGCTCAAACAATAATAATCTTGAATCATTCGCAATGGAATATATCTTATGCAATTCATAAGCCTTTTCTAAAAATGGTTTTCCCTCTTTTAGTAATCCTTGCTGCTTGTACACATCATATTTTTCATACAAAAGGGTGGCTTCATCGTATTGCCTTTTTAATTGCCGGGCAACCAGAATTCCTTTGTTCAAAGCAATTATTGCCTGCCGCCAATGAGTCGTTCTTGAATGATACATACCCTCCACCCGGTAATACAGGGGCAAATAAGACGAATCTTTATTGGAAGAAATAATTTGATAAGCATTTTTTAAAAAAGTATCAGCGTTAACGGGCTTGCCTTGTAGCACCAATGATTGAGCATTGTAGAGATAACATTCCGCAAGTACAAGTGAGTTTTTATCAGAAGAGGTAAGTGTTGATATTGCTTTTCCATAATACTCACCGGCACGGGTATAATCCTTTAAATCCATGAACGTAGCACCAATGTTCATGTAATTCGATGCCATACGTTTTGGGTCACCTGTCTTTTCGGCATAAGGCAACGCTTTGGTAAGCATAAGGTTTATAAATTCATTGCTATTTCCATCCCTCTGTTCTAATGCTCCGTAATTATACCATATACGGGATCTGAATTGATAGGCTTCCTGCGTTATAAAGCGTTTAATAATATTGTCGGCATCTAAGTAGTCCTGTTTACTTTTATTTCTGTCATAATTAAAATAAGCCCCTGCTCTGTAGAAGTAGGCAACACC
Organism: Bacteroidota bacterium; assembly: GCA_018268105.1. Classification (GTDB taxonomy): domain Bacteria; phylum Bacteroidota; class Bacteroidia; order Chitinophagales; family Chitinophagaceae; genus Agriterribacter. The sequence continues at coordinate 5,575 of JAFDXG010000085.1, forward strand.
CCGGAGAAAAGAATTTTCCTTAGTGTATTGAAATGCTCTTTCTGCTGTACTTACGGACTTTGCGCTATCCCTCTCCGACCAATAGTCAGATAGCTGAAACAGGATCCGTGCCTTAGCAGTATCAGCTTTTGCAGTATTGAATAAGATTGTGAGGCTATCTGTAAAAGCATTTGTATCCTTTATCAATTGTGCTAAAGCACATTGGTTTGAAACCAATGAAATGATAATAATTAATAAAACAATTCTTTTTTTCAAAACACCTCAAGCTATAGAAAAATGAACAAAGTGGAATGCTTTACTCACGCCATACAAAATCGCCTACTATGGCCTTCCCTAACCCCCTCGTATCAGAATCTCCCTTAGGCATCGGGTGTATCACCCGGTTATCTTCTCCCGGCCATACTTTATACACCTGCCCATCAGCAGGTATAATACACAGATGCATCACATTCCCTCCAATATCTCCCTCCCCGGGCGCCCTTGAGTTGGCTTTGATAGCAATATACTTACTATCAGGAGAAAAACAAGGCGACGCCTCCTCCTGGGTGCTTTCTGTTACAGCATGCAGGTCGCTCCCGTCGGCATTCATCAGCCAGATATGATGTCCGAGAGGAAGCGCTATCTTCTTCCCGTCCGGGCTGCCGGCAGCATAGCCTCTCCAGTCTGAAAAAGGAATATCTGCCACTTTTGTAGCCCTGGTAAAATCGGTTGTAGTGCGCCAAAGCCCACCGTCTTTTTTAAACAATATGGTGCCTCCTGCTTCCCAGGTAACGGGGTCTAAATATTTAAACCGATGAGTGCTTCCGTAGCCGGAGATATTTTTAAGTACATTCCCGTTCATATCTAATATTACCAGCCCTTCTTCAAACGTTGGGCACAATGCCAGCTTTGTGCCATCTGGTGAGAAATAGGGCAGTCCGCCACTATAATCGTCTGAGATGTATGGTATCTCTTTGATGGTTGAAGCATCTTTCGTATTGAAAATAACATAAGTAGTATGGTACGTGGATCCATCTACCTCTTTCACGCCTTTGCTGCCATCCCAGCTAATGTCCCAGCCAGGGTCGATCCAGTAACTCATTACCAGCGAAAGTTCCCCGGTTTGCATATTCATTTTGGTAATGCCTTCTGTTCCCTGCTTTATGTAAATATTGCCGGGGCCGTAATTGTAATTATTATTTCCACCGGGGTTATCATTATCTTTTTTACAAGAACAGAAAATGAATAATAACAGGGGGAATGACAGGAGATATCTTTTCATACTAAATATTTTTTGTGTGTTTATGATTTTTTTAAAATGTGATTTTAACACTATTATCTCTAAACCAACATTCCACTACAAGGCTCGTGCAGGCTTTCACCTTCACGAATGAGAGGAATGACATTTTTGTCTGTTTCTTTACTGTTGTTGTGTTGTTTGCCATCTGCCGGAATAATCACTAAATCCCACATGCCGCTACAAAATCCTGTTTTCCTGTAATCGGCTCCAAGTATAAGCCAGTTACCATCGGGCGAAAACTCAGGAATCACTTCTACCTGGTTGCGGTTGGTTACCCGCACTATATTACCGCCATTTGCATTCATCATCCAGATATGGTTAATAGCTTCAAATGCAATTTTGGATCCGTCATTGCTAACGCATAAGTCTTTCCATTCATCAAAAGGAAGTTCTTTAATCACCGAGGCTTGTGTAAACTCGGGGTTTTTGCAGCATATTTTTTTGCCGATGCTGAACACCACTGAATTATCCGGCATCCAGTTTACATTGCCTCTGTCAATATCCTGATTCTGGAATTTTTTAATGTGGTGCAATAGCTTTCCCTGCAGGTTCATCACCATCAGCCCGTTATCTAATGTAGGGGACGTTGCTATTAATTGCGCATTTCGCGAAAGCTTTGGAAAGGAAGCATTGGCATAGCCTGATTCTTTTTCAAACTGCGCTATAACATTGCTGTTGGCAATATTGGTCAGCGTAAAAATTTCTGTATCATAAAAACCTCCCTGCTTATCCTCGGCTTGTATATATTGGGCGCCATCGGTACTGATGTCCCATCCATTGCGGCTTACATTATCCTGCTTCAGAGTGCTTACGGTAGCGGTGGTTAAATCGAATTTTAATATGCCCTCAGTCGCCCATTCGTAATAAATATACCTGCCCCCAACCTTATTATATTTTCCTGTATTTCCATCGCCACCGGGGTTTCCATTGTCTTTTTTGCAGCTATTAAAAACTACTGAACCTGCTACGCACAAAAGCATAAATAATATCCCGGACCCTTTTTCTTTCATCAATCTATTCATATTTCCTTTTTAGCAAAGTAACCCTGCATCAGCAAACGGTACAATAGCAGGAAAAACGGTTTTTTTTCTAATGGTTTACCATGAGGGAGTGAGGAGTATGAACTGCGGTGAGTGGTTGCGAGCGGTGATTGTGTCGTACTGCGGTATTAAATTTTACTTGTAACCAGCAGTACGAACAGGAGATATAGTTTTTCCACTAATTTTACCTGATATTTTCAGGTATCATGAGGCTAACACCAATATTACAGATATTTTCCCTTTTTACTTTTATGGCTCTTTTATTTACAGGTAGTAATTCGTATGCACAAACGAAAAGTGAAATTGCGCTTTCAAAAAAAATATATGAAGGAACCTGGTATAATAAAAAAGAAAAGAGGTACATCAGGATATATTATGACGATGAAGTAAACTATGTAACTATAAACGATTGGATAAAAGGGAAAGGAGATAGCGAAGATGCTTATAAAGCATTCATTAATGGCGGAAAATTAATTTTATACGCAGAAAATGACGATCATCACACACCTTATTGCGAAATAGAAATTGAAAATACAAAGCTGATTTACCGGTGTAATAAAATGAATTTTACAGACAATTTTCTACATACAGAAGAACCTGGTGATAAGACGATATTTGAGCGGGTAAAGCTGTCAAACCTGTGACGATGTGGTGAAATTACGCCTTTTCCTCACTTTTTTCCCTTATTCATATAGTTTCTCCAGTCTGCTTCATTCCTCCAAAAAAACTTGTTTTTCTTAAACCAGGCGTATGGCGGAGGAATGGACTCCAATGGATGAAAGACTACATCACTTGCTGTCTTTACTGCAATCTCTCCAAGTTCTCTGTCTCTTTCCGTCAAATCAAAAAGTCCGTCAGAAAAGATCAATTGCAAAGTGTTTTTATCCTTAATCAAAAACCAACGCTGCCCACCCCACCATGGGACGAAGTGCCCGGGGTGAAATAAGAATTGTGTTTTTATTGTATCATCCACTACTGAATAAACACCCCACCAGTGGGCAAAATAAAACCAATCAGACGGTCCGTTTCGGGTTATATCAGAGAAATATTCATTGTAAGATAAAAAGCCTTTCTTGTTGTAAAAGTTAAACAAAAATGTCCCATCCGGATAAAACATTATATCTACAAAAAAAGTGTCTTTACTATATGAAATAGATTGGTAACCACCCCATTCATTCCTGTTCCAAAAACGATAATATCCACTAATATTTATTTTGCTTGACAAAGATGTGGTACCGCCTTCCAGCTTATTTGTAAATGCAGTCTTTACTTCCTTTGTCAATTTACGTGTATATACACCATGGCAGCCATACAATAACAGGCAGCAAAATATAAAATAAAAACAACGCAGGTCTGTAAAATTCGTTTTAATAAACAACTACTTAATCCATCTCTTTTTTCTAACCAGGTGTAATACACAAAGAGGAACATCCGGCTCGTTGCAGGGGTTTTCAATTCAAATTTCTGTACACATTTGGGGTGACACCTGTTTTCTGCTTAAATAACCGTGTAAAATGCTGCGGATATTTAAATCCTAATTCATACGCTATTTCACTTATAGATTTGTCAACATTGAAAATGCGTTCCTTTGCAACATCAATTATTTTGGCTTGTAAATATTCTTGTGCCGATTGTCCTGTTTCTTTTTTAACTAAGTCGCCAAAATAACCTGCTGATAAATTTAATTCCTTTGCACAATCGGCTACAGAAGGTAAGCCAATAGTCTGCGGTTTGTCGGTCTGAAAATAGCCATTAAGTAAAGTTTCAAACTTTTCTAATACGCCCTGGTGTACTTTATCACGGGTAATAAATTGCCGGTCGTAAAACCGGGTACAATAGTTTAGTAATAGTTCAATATTATCTGCAATCAACTTTTTGCTATACTTATCAATAGCATGTTCCAACTCATATTCAATCTTCGAAAAACAATCCAATACAATACTCCTTTCTCTTTCTGACAGATGCAATGCTTCGTTTGATTGGTAGTTGAAAAAACTATACTCATGAATATTCTTGCCCAACGGTGTACCATGAATTAAATCTGTATGAAATACCAGTGCAAAACCTTTTGGCTGATAAAGCTCTCCTGAATTGTCAACACTAACCACCTGTCCCGGAGCAATAAACACCAGTGTTCCCTCCTGGTAATCATAAGTATACCTTCCATAGCGCAGGTCACCACACTTAACATCTTTTAAAAAAATAGTATAGAAGCCAAAATACATATTGGAAGCTTTTCTTGGGTTTGCTTTTGACAAATCTATTACACTAACGAGAGGATGCAAGGTTTCATTTTTATTGAAAACATTGTAATCGTTTACTGTTTCAAATCGCAGTATGGTATCCATGATATTTTTTTTCTGCATTCAAAGCTACTGCATAAATTAATGTTTCATCCTACACCCTGTAAAAATCAGCAATATTGGTAGATAAATCAGTAATCTATATACCATCATAACTTTTTAATTATTTCATCTTTGCCTTTGAAATTGCGACAGAAGAATTACTGACAAAAGATAGAAATTTATTAATAACCATATTTAGACATCTAAAAAATATCAACAATGAAAAAAAGAACATTAGGTAAAAGCGGACTTGAAGTATCAGCGCTTGGCTTCGGCTGTATGGGCTTAACTTTTGGATACGGCCCCGCAACAAATGAAGCTGATGCCATCACACTCATTCAAAAAGCTGTGCAAATGGGAGTTACATTTTTTGATACGGCTGAAGCCTATAGCCAGGGTGGTAATGAAACCTTGTTAGGAAAAGCTTTGAAGCCATTCAGGAACAAAGTGATTATCGCCACTAAATTCGGATTTAAAAATGGCAATTCTGCTGAAGGATTAGACAGCAGTCCCAAACGTATAAGAGATGTTGCTGAATCATCATTAAAATATTTACAAACAGATGTGATAGATTTATTTTATCAGCATCGTGTGGACCCAAATGTTCCGATAGAAGAAGTTGCTGGAACAGTGAAGGATTTGATTAAAGAAGGAAAAGTGAAATACTTTGGTTTGTCAGAAGCCGGTGTGCAAATCATACGCAAAGCTCATGCAGTGCAAAGGGTAGCGGCACTTCAAAGTGAATATTCACTTTGGTGGCGCGAACCTGAAAATGAAATCATTCCAGCATTAGAAGAATTGGGAATCGGTTTTGTTCCGTTCAGTCCTTTGGGCAAAGGATTCTTAACCGGAAAGATAGATGAACATACCACATTTGATAAAAATGATTTCAGAAATTCAGTGCCCCGTTTTTCAGAAGAAAACCGCAAAGCAAACCAGGCTTTGGTTGATTTACTTTCCAGGATTGCGAAAGAAAAAAATGCAACAAATGCACAAATTGCATTGGCATGGCTATTGGCCCAAAAGCCCTGGATAGTACCTATTCC
>JAFDXG010000086.1 GCA_018268105.1 Bacteroidota bacterium
AAGCGCCTGCTAACGGTTATGTGTACATCTATGTGAGCAACGAAAGCCGCAACCCGCTGTATATCGATAACTTCCAGGTGCTGCATCAGCCGGGGAGGATAGTGGAGGAAACACATTATTATCCGGGCGGGTTGATAATGAACGGCATCTCCTCAAAGGCTCTAAGCTTCGGTGAGCCAAACAACAAACTAAAGTTTAACGGTAAGGAGGAACAACGACAAGAGTTCAGTGATGGTAGTGGTTTAGAGTGGTTGGACTTCGGAGCAAGGATGTATGATAACCAAATCATGCGTTGGACGACTGCTGATCCCCATGCAGATAAGTTTAACTGGCAGTCTCCTTATGTTGCTATGGACAATAATCCGATGAATATTATTGATCCTACTGGCAAGTCTGGTGAACCTGTAATTGATCAAAAAAATAAGACTATTACTGTTACTTCAAACATTACTTTCTATGGAAGTGATGGTTCTGCTGCTTTGGCGACAAAGGCAGCCCAGAACATACAAAGCCAATGGAACGCTGCCGGAGGAAAAGTTACAATTGGTTCTGATGTTTACGATGTTAAGTTTGTGGTGTCCGGTACTTATGACAACTCAATTACTGCAACTGATATAAGTAACAATACCGACATTAAAAACAACTACATAAAAATAGTTGCTTCAGGTATTGATGTTTCTTATATGGATGGAGCTGGTAGCAACACAGGAGTGTTTTTAGTAAGTAATATCAATGATCCTAATAGTACTACCGAAACCCACGAATTTGGACATGGGTTTGGTTTAGATCATCCTGTAAATACAGATTTACGTTCACCGGCTGGCTCAACAACAACAGCAGACCCACCAGGTATAATGTATCCCAGAGGAACGGCAGTAGATGCTCAATATACCTATGATCCAAGTAAGGGAGCTACAACTGTTGATCCCACTACAGGAGCAAGGACTAATACAATGAACCCAACGACGAGAAAAGTAAACCAAACAGATATAAACAATTTGGGTTTAGACAAACTGACTTATGATCCTACAACAGGAAAGGCTCAATTAGGTAAACTCACAAGCACAGCCCATTAATATGAAAAACGTTTTTATAATCATAGCGGTACTATTGAGTTGTAATACAACGAAAAAAATCGAAGGCAGGAGTGATACTATTATTGGAAGATGGTGCTTGTTAAACCCTAACCAATTAAATTATCCTACTCTTACTTTTGGTATGGATAGCATTGCAATTTTTAGTAGTAAAATGGATACTGTTTATTCCTTCAAGTATTTTGTGGAGGGCAATTATCTAAATCTTGTGCAACCTTCGACCAAGGTTAATAGAGACAGAATATTAAAGCTGACAAGTGATAGCCTGATTTTGGAAACACTATTAGAACATAAAATAAAGCAGGTATATTACAAATGCGATAAAATAAATAACAAAGCCCCGTGAGGGGCTTTTGTTTTTACAGTGCTTTAATTTTTGCAGACTTAATCAGACCATCGAGAGCATACAGGATATACTCTTTGTCTTTATCGGGCAAAGTGTTCAGATCATTGAGCCGCTTTACCATTGCAGTATCTTTTAAGAAATTAGACTGCTTCGTCTCACCAAGCAAATAACCAACAGTTGTATCAAGAGCATCCGCAAGTTTTTTAACTACATCAATCGTAGGCTTTACTTCATCCCGTTCATACTTACCAATGATGGAGTGATTAGTATTAAGAGCCTTCGCAAGTTCACTTTGGTTAATGCCTTTAGCTTCCCTGCACTCCTTTAATTTTTTACCGAAAGAGACCATAGATAAGTTCATTTATTACCCAGAAACCCCACTAAAATCAGTGATGCGGTAAAATTACCGTTCAAATGTGAAAGAAAAAAGGCAGATAATTTTGCCGTAAAAAGTCAGATGTTATACTTTTGGGTCAAATGTGAACGGAAAATATTTTTCTATGGAGCTAAAAATAAATGTTGCCAACCCTGATGCCATTACTTACAGCACCGAAGAATTAGGTTTTACCATACTTGGAGGAATTAGGTTGGATGGGCTGGACAGAATGAGAGTAACCATGAAAATAGAAGTGATTAACCGCAAGCTTCAGCATTACCTGAACAATCCGGAGTTAGCTAACCTTGCATTAAGACACAACTTAGATCTGTACAATGATGTGCATGTAGAAAAGCTGATAAGAAAAGCAGCAGAACGTTTAGAGGTTGGTACATCGCAGCTTGCAAAAGCGATAGCAGATATTACTTCACAACTGGAGCTTTACAGGTTGCAGCAAATAGAACAACAGCAAAAAGCAAAAGGAGAAAAAATAAAGTTGCTCACTGATGAAGAAAGAAAAGCAGCGATAGAATTTTTACAGGCTCCAAACCTGATGCAAAGAACAAATGAACTGATCGGAAAGAGCGGAGTGATCGGAGAAATGATGAACAGGCTTTTAATGTACCTGATCTTCACATCAAGAAAAACAGCAAGTCCTTTACACATTATCTCTTTTGGCAGCAGTGGTGCAGGTAAAAGCCATCTGCAAGAGAAGGTTGGCGAACTCATACCAACAGAGGATAAAATAGAGATCACCACACTATCAGAGAACGCATTTTATTACTTCGGACAAACAGAGCTAAGGCATAAGCTGATACTCATTGAAGATATGGACGGAGCAGAAGCAGTGCTATATCCATTAAGAGAACTCAAAAGCAAAAAGCGGATTACAAAAACAGTTACTATCAAAGACAAAAACGGAGCTACAAAAACAATCCACTTAACCGTTGAAGGACCTGTAACGATTGCAGGCTGCACCACACAGGAAAGCGTATATGAAGACAATGCCAACAGAAGCTTTTTGATTTACATAGATGAAAGTAACGAACAGGATGAAGCGGTAATGATGTACCAGAGAAAAAGAAGTGCAGGCAGCATCAATGTTTATGAAGAACAAACCATCAAAGCATTTTTACAGAACACACAAAGAGTATTGCAACCGATCACTGTAAGAAACCCTTATGCAGAACTTTTAAAAATACCAACAGAAGTGTTTAAGCCGAGACGAACCAATGCACACTACTTAGCTTTTATTGAAGCAGCAACCTTTTATCACCAGTATCAAAGAGAACAAAAAGTAGATGAAGCTACAGGAGAAATCTATATCGAGACAACGTTAGAAGATATTGCAGAAGCCAACAAGCTAATGAAAGAAATACTGCTAAGAAAGAGTGATGAACTAATCGGAGCCTGTAGGAATTATTTTGAACGTTTAAAACAAATGCTGCAGGAGCAAAAACAAACAACGTTTACCAACAGAGAGATCAGGAAACAATTACGATTGCCAGGAACAACAGTGAGACGTTACCACAGTGAGCTACTGCAAAATGGTTACATCAAACTTGCCGAAAGTAAAAAGAAGAAAGGCTACCTGTATGAGATCGTAAGCTATGAAGAATACGAGCAGTTACAGCAAAGCATTGTTACTGTACTGGATGAAATCCTAACCACTGTAAAAGCCACTAAGCCACCAGTGAGCCAAAACGGTAATGGCTCAATGAAACGTAAGGCTGCAAAGGCTTTAAGTGAAGTGAGCCAGTAAAAGTCAAAAAAGACATACCGCATCAAAAACAAAACTCATAGAAATATGAAACGGTTACCTATTGCCTCACCCCCTTACCAGTTGATCGAAAGAAGCTTTAAAGAGTGGTTGGATGTGTTGGGTTATGCAAGTCAATCCGTGTATCAAATGCCACTTGCAGTAAGAGGACTGTTGCACTACATGGAGAACATGAATAAAACGCAATTACAGGACATTACAGCCGATATAATCAAAGATTACTACTACAACCACCTAAAGACAAGAAAGAACTATTTACACGGTGCAGGAGGCTTAAGCAATGTGCATCTGAATAAGCATTTACAGGCACTCAAAAAGTTCACTGAATACTTGATGCAAACAGGCAAGCTTCAAATCCCTGTACTTAGTATGAAATGGGAAACGGTTACTGATGATAAACTAACCATACTTACCGAAGAAGAAATACAGCAGCTTTTTAAGATCACAGAACAACCACACGAAAGAAAGAAGCAAAGTAAAAGTGAAGAAGTGTATGAAGCCATACAGCAAAGGGACAGGGCAATGCTTACGATCTTTTACGGTTGCGGACTAAGAAGAAATGAAGGAGTGCATTTAGATATTACAGACATCAATCTTGACAGAGAGTTGCTGCATGTACGGAAAGGAAAAGGTTATAAAGAAAGGTTCGTTCCGATCAGCAGCAAGGGAGTAAAGTTTTTAGAAGATTATATCTACAACGGCAGACCCATTTTAATAAAGGATAACAGAGAAGATGCTTTGTTCATCAATGCCAACAATGGAAAGAGATTAGGCGGACAGTTGATGTTAGTGAAGCTGCAACAGCTCATAAGGCAAACAGGCAATACAGAGCTAATGCAAAAAGAAGTTGGGTTACATACTTTACGGCACTCAATCGCTACACACTTGCTTGCACATGGAATGAAGCTGGAAAAAATCAAAGATTTTTTAGGACACTCATCACTTGAAAGCACACAGATATACACTCACTTAATAAACGAAGAAGATGGAGAAGTTTACTGAATACTTAATCATCAAAGCTTACAGCAAAAGAAGCATTGAAAGCATTACAAAGGCTGTAGAATACTTTTTGCGTTGGAGTGAACAGGAAAACATCCATGATATAACAGAGGTCAGCCACAACGATGTAATGGCTTATGTGAAATGCTGCAATGCAAAAGGAACAGGAAGAAAAACAGTTGCTCACTACATCATGCACTTAAAAAAATACTTTGAGTTTTTGCAGGAAGAAGGAGAAGTGAATGACAACCCATGTTCCAATATCAAGATCAAAGGCATCAAAAGAAAAGTGTTGTATGAAATCTTAACCATGCAGGAACTGGAAAGCTTGTACAACTCTTACAGCACAGAAATAAAAATCGAAGGTGTAAAGTATGCACCGCCACAACAGATAAATGAACTAAGCAGAAAGAGAAATAAAATGATCCTGGGCTTGCTGATATGGCAAGGTTTACGAAGTGAAGAAATTACAAGGCTTGAACTGCAAGACCTGAAACTAAGAGAAGGAAAGATATTTATAGCAGGAAGTAAAAGAACTAATGAACGAACACTCAAATTAGAAAGCCATCAGATTTTTGATTTACTCGATTATGTCAATGAAACGAGAAAGCAATTATTAGAACACAGGCAAATCACTACAACAAAACTTTTTATCGGAACAGGAAGCAGTGAAAGGTTCAGCAATACAATGAGCTATCTGAATAAGCAACTGCATCAGATCAACAACAAAGTGAAAGACCTAAAGCAAATAAGAACATCTGTAATTACTCATTGGTTGAAACTTTATAATCTTCGTAAAGTGCAGGTGATGGCAGGACATCGTTATGTAAGTTCAACGGAAAGTTATAAAGCGAATAACATGGAAGAACTGAAAGAGGACATCAAAAATTATCATCCGTTCTAAAAAGAAAATCCCGAAGCCCACCCACAATGCACGGCTTAGGCTTGAGCCGACACACAGAACCCACAGCACACAAGCCTTATGCGGTGGTGCAGGCAGTTTTTTAGTCATGGTTTTTGCAGCCAACACACTTGCACTACTTTGTTTTTTGCAAATGAAATCTGTAGTTGATAAAAATGTATTTGCAAAAAACAAACAAGTGCAGCCACAGCACGAAGCAAAAAGCCACGCCAAAAAAACCTGCCTGAAGCTACTTAAACATAAAGTGATCCTATAGGTTCGCTTCGCATTTTTTTGCCTGGCTTATGCAAGCATGCTAACGCTTCAAAAAAAATCCTATAGGCACTTTATGTTAAGTAGCCACCACCGCATTGCACCAAAAAGGCAAGCCATCACTCATGCAAGCATGCCAACGCTTTTGCCTTTTTGTTGCAGCCGTGCAGGAAGCCACCGCACCCCGGCGACAGAACAACCATCAGCGACAGAATAAATTTTTTGAGCGATAGTAACACAGAAGAAGAACCCGACAAAGCATAAAGCTTTACAGATTGGAAACAGTCGTAGCCTGCCGCAGCCGCCACAGTCAGCTTGATAAATGAAGTTGCATTAGTGGCGGCTTTGGCTTCCACAAAAAACATAAACGATTGCCCGGAAGCAGTCGTTAAGTTCATAGTTCATGCAGGGCAATCATTTATATTTTTTGCGGTGTTGTTTTTTATCCTTTACCCTTATGTAATCTGAACAAAAAAACATCTAAGAAAAGCGACCTGCTTAGAAAAAAATTTTACTTTGTGCAAGGATGCTGCTAAAAGAAAACCATACAGCTTTTTTACCGAGAACCAGAAGGAAAGTGAGGCTACGCAGAAAAACGGCAACTTATTACACCACGTTCGGGTTGGTTATGAGTGGGATATCCTCAAAAAGTTTAAACTTCGGTACACCCAATAACAAATACAAATACAACGGCAAAGAAGAGCAGCGGCAAGAGTTCAGCGATGGAAGCGGTCTTGAA
>JAFDXG010000087.1 GCA_018268105.1 Bacteroidota bacterium
ACGTTTCCATCAAGGCTCAACTCTCCCATGATTACATACTCAGACAGCCGTTCTGCATTGGGTAGCTGCTCACTTGCACCCATAATACCAAGGGCTATAGGAAGATCAAAAGCGGTTCCTGTTTTTTTGATATCTGCTGGTGCAAGATTGATTATTACTTTAGTACGCGGCATAAAATACCCGATACTTTTCAGGGTGCTTTCAATACGCTGTTCGCTTTCTTTTACTGCATTATCAGGTAGCCCTACCATATAAAACTTTTGTCCGCTGGTTACGTTTACTTCAACAGTAATCGTAAGGGCTTCAACTCCATAAACAGCACTTCCGTAGGTTTTGACTAACATGCAAAAAGGTTAGCAGTGAAGAATGGTTTGAAATTAAGGAATTAAATTTACATTCCTTCAACTTGTTGACCCTATGAATGGTACTCTTTAAACTAAAAGAAGTTTAAAAAAGAAAGAGATAAAATTGAAATACTTTCATATTGACTATTATAGATAGCTGAGCCACCATTTTTCTCTATGATTGGTTTTATACCTGTCGTACCATTTACAAACAGGATACAGTGCCACTACAACTACAATCCATATTAAATATACACCGGGCAAATCAAAGCCTTCACCTGGTATAGCAAATTTGAATGGTATCCCGGGTTCTCCTGCCATACCTTCTGCCGCAGAGTGCCCTCGTGCCAAAAACAACGAGATATTGATAAGTTGAAGCAGAAAAAAATGAATGATATAATAGAAGAAGGGTACCCGCCCATAAACAATAATAATTTTTGACAACCCGCTTCCCTCTTTTTTTACCAGGGCAAGAAAAACAAATGCTACTCCTATTGTAAGGCTGAGGTACAGTAAAGATGGAGGATACTTTTGAACATTCACAAATGAAAGCAAAGTATATAAATTGTTTTTTTGCACCGACCAGGGAAATGGATCTCCATATAAGTTTGTAAATCGAAGTGTAACAAAAAAAAGCAAAACCCCAACTCCCAACCACAGCAATATCTTTTTTCGTTGAGACAATTCATAGCGGGTAAATAGTTTGCCGCAGCAGTATCCTACTATCATCAAACCCGACCAGGGAAGGAACGGATAAAAAATACCAAATCAAGCGGATCGTTCCCCAATGCACATTTATGAAAAAAATCTCTGGTATGATCAAGCGCCATGATAATCATCACTAACCCCCGCAGCAAATCAATTGATTTTATTCTTTCTCTCGGAGCTGTTAATACCATTTGCATAAATTGACCCGGTGGTTATAATTAATGGATGGTGATTAAACTGAGCAGGTTGTGATAAACGACAGCAGAAAATACATTCCTTGTTTTACGCACCAGCAATCCTAATAGAAATCCTTCTAATGTCATTCTCAGAAAAATAAAGATATCAAAATGAAATGGCAATGTCAATCCATAAGCAAGGCCAAATAATATACTTGTTATAATTACCGGCCATCCAAATTTTACTTCCAAAAGCTTCCAGTCAGGATATGGGAATATTCGGGTAAGTAATGCCAGTAAAATACCCCTGAATAATAACTCTTCCTGTAATCCGGGTAAGGTTGCCTGAAATGCGATTGCTTCAGGATGAAATTGAAAAGGGTCATCGGATATATAGTAATTAAAAATGAAACGTATTAAAAAATACAGAATACAAATCAGCAGAATTTTACCCGATCCTCTCCAATTGATTTTACTGGTAAGCCCAAACTTCTTTACACTTATTGAGGGTATAATAAAACAGCTAAATAATTCAAACAGGAATGCGGCAAAATTTCCAATCCAGTTATATTGTTGTCCCGGAAAAATAATAACAAAGGAAAATGCAGCCAGCAGGAAGTTGCTTAACAGGCAGGCAATGACTAAGTATACTATCAAACGGTAATCAGCATGATAATTACCAGATCTGACGGCAAGGAAATAGACAGGCGTCAATAAAAGAATGTGTAATAGTGATTCGGCAATCGTTGCTATGATCATGTGTAAAAGGTAACACAAAAACAAATGCCGCCAACCTTTGATTGTGCGGCATTTTTACTTTTTTAAGGGTCTGGTATCTATTTCATCTGTATTTTATTTCAGCTTAAATACTATACCTACCTGGAAATTGGTAATATCATAACCGGCTTCAGCATTAAAACCAAAAGTAGGAGTTACAAAATAAGATGCACCCACAAAAGCCCCAAAAACAGGTATAACTTTGTTCTCATCATAATCATGATCATTGCGGTATTGATAATGATGGAAGCCGATACCTGTTGAAAAGCCGCCATAGGTATCCAAACCTTTTACCCGCCAGCCATAATGCCATGCCGATCTTATGCCTGCTATTATGGTCCGAACATGGTAGTCATTATGATGTCCCCCATTAGAAAATGATGCCCCGATTTCAGGACCCAGGGTTATCACACCCGGACCACCCTGCCACAATCCCCATTCTACAGCGAGCTTTGTTCCAAAATCTCTCTTGTAATAATGGTCGTTGTACTCTGCACCTATCCCTACCCCTGCATTCAGCAGAACACTTCCTTTGCGCATTGGTGTTACAGGAGATTTATTGGTTTGGGCATCAACAATTAAAAAACCGGATAACAAAATGACAGAAACAAATAGATTTTTTTTGCAATAACTATAATTCTTTTTCATGTGCTGCATTAGTCAAATTTGATACCAGTTACAACATAAGATGAGAATATTTTTTATCATTTATATTTAAAATTACATACAACAAATTGCCTCTATAATTTTTGTAACTTTATCGACTTTCAGAACCGATGCTTGTCATGAAAATTAAGATCAGTAAAAAACTATTATTATTAAGCAGCACCTTGCTCACCGCCCTGATAGTAACTACCAGCCTGATTGGGCATAAAAAGGTAGATTACAATACTGAGGTAAAGCCATTGTTTAATAAAAAATGTATTTCCTGCCATGGTGGCGTAAAAAAAGAATCTGGATTCAGCCTGTTATTTCGTTCTGAAGCATTAGGTAAAACTGAGAGCGGCAAACCGGCAATCATACCCGGTGATCCTGACAAAAGTGAGATGATCAGGAGAATTACCACCAACGACCCCGAAGACCGGATGCCCTATAAGCATGATCCGCTTTCTGATAAAGAGATTGATATGCTGAAACAGTGGATTAAAGAAGGTGCACAATGGGGCGATCATTGGGCCTACGTAAAAATAAAACCTGTAGCTGTACCTGATATTTCAGGGGGATTTTTTGGTAGTGATGCCTCCGGCAGAAAATGGGTGAAAAATGAAGTGGATAATTTTATATATGCAAAACTCAAAGAAGAAAAATTAACTCCTTCTGCCCAGGCTGAAAAAGCTACATTAGCCCGAAGGGTCAGCCTTGATATTACCGGGTTGCCCCCCACAGCCGAAATGGTAAAAAAGTTTGAGAATGATAATCAACCTGAGGCTTATGAGCGACTGGTTGAAAATCTTCTTGCCTCACCGCAATACGGTGAACGCTGGACTGCCATGTGGCTTGACCTTGCCCGGTATGCAGATAGCAAAGGTTATGAAAAGGACGGTTATCGCTCTATTTGGAGGTATCGCGACTGGCTTATCAATGCTTTTAATTCTGATATGCCTTATGATCGTTTTCTTACTGAACAACTGGCCGGCGACCTTATGCCCAACCCCACCAACGAACAACTGATTGCTACCGCTTTCAGCCGAAACAGTATGAATAATGATGAGGGCGGAACAGACAATGAAGAGTTTAGAACGTCTGAAGTTATAGACCGGGTGAATACCACCTGGGAAACCATGCTGGGAACCACTTTTGCATGTGTGCAATGCCATAGTCATCCTTACGACCCGTTTAAGCATGAAGAGTATTATAAGTTCATGGCTTTTTTTAATAATACCCGTGATGAAGATGTGCCTGGTGATTATCCCGTTCTCAGAGAATTTAAAGAAGAGGATCAAAAAAAATTTGACTTTCTTAAAAAATGGTTGCTTGAGAATGCCTCAAATGAACAGGCTCACGAAATGATGACTTTTGCAAAAACATGGCAACCGGCAATATATAGTTATCATGCAGATAATTTCATCAATAGCCAGCTCTCAGAAGTATATCTTGCATTTAGGAAAGATGCATCCTGCCGGCTTCCCGAAGTTCCGCTTAATAGCAGATCGCAACTAACTTTCCGGTATACATCAGGCATTGCCGATGGGAAATGGGAGATTCATATTGATAGTATCAATGGGCGCACTATAGGTACCTCCATCTTACCTCTGACTAAAGGCTGGTCAATTCATACCATTAGCATCACACCAACAGAGGGTGTGCATGATCTGTATTTTACGTATACTAACCCTCATGCAAAAAAAGGGACTCAGGATAACCTGGCAGTATTTGACTGGTTCAGTTTTTCTTCTGCCTTTCCCGGAAAAGGAACATCAGGCTACGATTCCGCTTATGCTTACTACACACACCTGATAGTTGCTGATGCAAAACAGCAAACACCCATTATGATGGAAAATCCTAAAGAGATGTTCCGCCCTACACATTTGTTTATTCGTGGTAGCTGGCTCAATAAAGGTCCCGAAGAGCAACCCGATGTGCCTCACTCCCTTAACCCAATGCCTGCAAATGCTCCAAAAAACCGGCTCGGTCTGGCTATGTGGCTCACCAGTAAAGACAACCCGCTTACCGCAAGAACTATGGTTAACCGCATCTGGGAGCAATTGATGGGAAAGGGTATAGTTGAAACGCTTGAAGATCTTGGCACCCAGGGCATACCACCAACCCACCAGCAATTGCTGGACTGGCTGAGTTGGAAATTTATATACGAAGATAAATGGAGCATTAAAAAACTTGTCAAAAGAATAGTGATGTCTGCAACATATAGACAGACATCAGTGGTAAGTGATGAAATGTTGAAAAAGGATCCTTTTAATAAATTCTATGCCCGTGGGCCACGGGTACGCCTAACCGCAGAACAAATTCGTGATCAGGCGCTGGCAGTATCTGGATTGCTCAGTCATAAAATGTTTGGTAAAAGTGTAATGCCTTACCAACCCAGGGGTATTTGGCGTTCCCCTTACGATGGCAATGTTTGGGAAAAAAGTACAGGGGAAGATCAGTACCGCAGGGCAATTTATACTTATTGGAAACGCACTTCTCCCTATCCGACTATGTTAAGTTTTGATGCTACTGCCAGGGAGGTTTGCCTGGCAAGGCGAATTGCTACTAATACACCGTTACAGGCATTGGCAACGTTGAACGATAATGCTTTTCTTGAAATGGCAAGGCATCTTGCAACGAGAATGGAGAAAGAAGGAGGTAATGATGCAGCGATGCAGATAAGTAAGGGTTATGAGATGACGATGTTTCATCCGGTAAGTAGAGAAAAGCTGGAAGCGTTATTAAAACTATATAACAAAGCAGTAATAGCATTTGAAAAAGATAAAGACAAAGCCTGTGAAATGATAAATAGAGGGAATGATAATACAGACCCGGGCAAAGCTGCCCTTATACTGGTAGCCAATGCTATGCTGAACCTTGATGAATTTATAACGAAGAATTAATGACAAAAAAAGAATTAAACAATCATCGCCTGTTTAGTGAAGCCAATCACGAAGCACTTCACTTTGTTACAAGACGTCATTTTTTAAAAGACAGTGTAACAGGCCTTGGTGCAATGGCGCTTGGGTCGCTGCTGGCAGGCTGCGACTGGTTGGGATCAAAAGATAAATCTGCTATAGTATTCGATAGTGCTAATCCTTTGGCGGGTAAACCCCCGCTATTTCCCGGCAGAGCCAAATCTGTAATTTATCTGCACATGGCGGGCGCACCGTCGCAACTGGAGCTTTTTGATTACAAGCCCGACCTGATAAAATTAGACGGTCAGGATTGTCCCCAGTCATTATTGGAGGGGAAACGTTTTGCCTTTATACGGGGCGTTCCCAAGATGCTTGGACCTTATGCCCATTTTGCTCAGCGTGGGCAAAGTGGTGCATGGATATCGGAGCATTTGCCACATCTCACAACAGTGGTAGATGAACTTAGCTTTTTGAAAGCAGTTAAAACGGATCAGTTTAACCATGCCCCCGCACAACTCCTTATGCATACCGGATCGGCACGTCTTGGGCGCCCCAGTATTGGTGCCTGGGCAAGTTATGGGCTGGGTACAGAAAACAGCAACCTGCCTGCTTTTGTAGTATTAACTTCCGGTGGTCGTAATCCCGATGCCGGTAAAAGTGTTTGGGGAAGCGGCTTTCTGCCTTCGGTATACCAGGGGGTGCAGTGCAGGTCAGAAGGCGACCCTGTACTCTTCATCAACAACCCGGAAGGGATTAGCAATGATATGCGTAAAGCATCTATTGACGCTATCAATGAAGTGAACCAGCGGTCATACAAGGAATTTAAAGATCCGGAAATTCTTTCCCGAATTTCACAATATGAAATGGCATACAAAATGCAGATGTCTGTGCCTGAAGCAATGGATATAAGTGATGAACCGGCATATATACATGAGATGTATGGTACCCATCCCGGAAAAGAAAGTTTTGCCAACAATGCTTTGCTAGCAAGAAAGTTGGTGGAAAAAGGAGTACGGTATGTACAACTCTTTGACTGGGGATGGGATTCTCATGGTACAAGTGCAGGCGATTCACTCGAAATTTCATTTGTAAATAAATGCAGAAGTGTAGATCGTGCTACTACGGCTTTGTTGCTGGATTTGAAACAACGCGGATTGCTTGACGAAACCTTAGTAGTGTGGGGTGGGGAATTTGGCCGTACACCTATGCAGGAAAACCGGGAAGGCAAAGTGCAGGCATATAAAGGCAGGGATCATCATGCAGAGGCATTCACCATCTGGATGGCTGGCGGGGGAATAAAAAAAGGAACCAGTTATGGTGAGACCGATCCGGTGGGATATAGCGCAATTAGCGGACAAGTTTCTCCTTATGATATACAGTCTACAATTTTAAATCAGCTGGGTTTCAATCACGAAACATTTACTTACGAGTTTCAGGGAAGAAATTTCAAACTTACTGATGTTTATGGACGTGTAATAAATGAAATTATAGCGTAGTTTTATTATCTCAGATATTTCAATTGAACTTATGCCCCTGAACCGCAGAAAATTTATTGGCACTACTGCCGCATTGGGTGGAGCAATGCTTGCACCTTTGACTTCTCAAAATATGAATAAGCCCTTGTTTACTATACCGGCAGATTTTACCTTAAAAATTATGGCGACCAACTGGGGATTTCCGGGTACGGTTGATGAATTTTGTGCCAGGGCAAAAAAAGAAGGATATGATGGTATAGAAATGTGGTGGCCCGGCAATAAAGATCAACAGGATATTCTTTTTAACGCCATTAAAGAGCATAATCTCGAGATTGGGTTTTTGTGCGGATCCGGAGATAGTAATTTTGAAAGTCATCTCCGGCAATTCAAATCCCAGATCGATGCAGTTATTTCCAGGCAAATACAACGACCACTGTATATCAATTGCCATTCAGGAAAAGATTATTTTTCTTTTGAACAAAACAGTCAGTTTATCAGCTATACTATTGATGCAAGTAAAAAAAGTGGTATCCCCATTTCCCATGAAACCCATCGTTCCAGAATTTTATTTGCTGCTCCTGTGGCAAGACATTATGCAGAAACAATACCCGGATTGCGGATAACACTTGATATTTCGCACTGGTGTAATGTGCATGAATCTTTATTGCACGACCAGGAAGAAACAATAAACCTGATTCTACGGAGAACAGATCATATACACGCAAGAGTTGGTCATGCAGAGGGTCCGCAGGTGAATGATCCCAGAGCGCCGGAATGGGATGCCGCTGTAAAAAGACATATAGAATGGTGGGACAAAGTAGTTGCTTTTAAAATAAATCAGGGTATAAAAAGGTTGTCCTTTCTTACTGAATTTGGGCCGCCGGATTACCTGCCTGTTTTACCGTATACCAGGCAACCGGTTGCCAGCCAGTGGGATATCAACGTATATATGATGCATCTGCTTCGGAAAAGATATACCAATTAGTAAAGAATTTTTTGTCCTGCCAATATGATATTATTAAGTTTATCAGATTTTATAGGAAGGTTTCACCCGGTTATTGTACATCTGCCTATTGGTATTTTACTATTAGGAGTACTGCTGCACTGGCTGAGCAGGAGTACCCGGTTTGGGAATCTGCAACCAGCAGTCAGAATAGTACTGTTGCTGGGTGCGATTTCGGCTGTCATTTCATGCATCAGTGGCTGGCTGCTTGGCAGAGGAGGAGATTATGATCCTGATATTTTGAACCGGCATCGCTGGGTGGGAATCGGAACAGCGGTAATCGCAATTTTGTACTATCTGAATTATGCAAAAAAAACCGGGCAAAAACTGCCTGTGACTTTACCGTATATATTGTCTGTATTGCTATTGCTGCTGATAACTTTTACAGGTCATCTCGGTGGAACACTCACTCACGGAGAAGGATACCTTACACAGGATTTATTTCAGGAAGAAGAAACAAAAGCGATCAAAAAAATTATTCCTGATGTGCAGCAGGCGGTTGCTTATAGCGATATCATACAACCGGTTTTGCACAATAAATGCTATAGCTGCCATAGCAGTTCAAAACAAAAAGGAAAGTTACGCCTGGATACCAAAGAATTTATTGAGAAAGGCGGGAAGGACGGTAAGGTATTGGTGCCCGGCAAAAGCGATGAAAGTGAAGTGTATGAAAGGCTGCTCCTTGATCCACTGGAAAAAAAGCATATGCCTCCTAAAGGAAGGCCCCAACTAACGGAGGCGGAAACCAATATCATTCACTGGTGGATAAATGCCGGGGCAAGTTTTGATCAAAAAGTGAAAGACCTGCCTCAGGATGAAAAAATAAAACCTGTATTGCTTGCATTGCAAAGCAATAATATTGCTGCTCCTTCAAAACCCGATGTACCTGAAACACCTGTAGCTGCGGCGTCTGCAGAACTCATTGGTAAGCTCAAAAAAGCAGGTATTACAGTGATACCAGTGTCTGCGGAAAGTAATTATCTTTCCGTAAGTTTCATAAGTGTTCCATTGAAGGGTGATAGTGCGGTAAAGCTGCTTGAATCCCTGGCTCCTCAAATAGTTTGGCTGAAACTCAGTGATACAAAAATCACAGATGCAGCCATGACTTCAGTGGCCAAACTCACTAACTTAACCCGGTTGAGCCTCGATCATACAAATATTACCGACAAAGGTGTTGCAATGCTGCAACCTCTTACCCGGTTGCAATACTTTAATATTGTGGCAACTGAAATTACCGGCAACGGATTAACAGCGCTGAAGGGTTTACAGGAGCTTCAAACAATATATATCTATCAATCCGGAATTCTGAAAGCGGACTCATCTCTTTTAAGAAAAACATTTCCTAAAGCTATCATAGATACCGGTGGTTATCAGTTACCAATTCTGGAAGGAGATACTTCTATAGTGAAAAAGAAAAATGATTAATTGTATATCGTACTAATTGATTTTCGAATTAATATAATCCACCTGCTGCTGCAAATCTGTAGCATTGGGTGATAAATTCTTCATCGCTGTTTTTTGATTAGCAATTGACCTCAATAGTACATTATTGATATAGGGAGTAAGTTGTGCCTTATAAGCGCCTGGTACCTCGTCTCTGAATGTAATAAGCCCATCTATTACCTGCTTCACTTTCTCTGTATTACTAAGTTGAATGGCGTAGTAGGTAATCATTTGGGTCATTTCAAACTTTATATCTCCAAAAGGCAATCCATTATAGGCATCCATTACATAATCTACATCTTCCGGTTTACCGGCCATTGCAAATGCGTTACATATAGCTACCGAAAGTTTCCCCTTTGCCTTAAACTTCGACAGTTTTTTTGCATTAGTATAAGCGGCAGCAGAATCGAATTCAGCAACTGCATTCAATGCTGCACCTGCAACAGTATAGGAAGAATCGTTTACACTGCTTAGGATAAGGTCTTTATAAATCTGCTTATCATAAGAACTGAGTGCCGTTATTGCATCAGCCTTTACTGTAGGTTTGGAATCGCTTTTTGCCAGTTGAAATATAAAAGTTTCAACCGCCTGTTTTACAGGTTCTTTTTTCAGATCAAGAGATGTGATAGCAAAACTCCTCAGTTCATAGTATATATCTCTTAATGCGGTTTTAAGCAGTTCCACCGCATCAGTACTATCCTGCATGGCCGCACAGGCGGCAATGGCTTCACGGCGATCTACATAGTTCCCTGCCTGTTTATATTGATAAATATAATTAGCAAGAGATTTTCCTGTTTCCTTTTTATCACAAAGCAATATTTTGTCGCCATCAAAATTTATAAGGTCGGGACGAACGTTTACCGCATAGGTGAAGGTTTGATCTTTTTGATTCACCCACACTTCGTGGCGTTGTTTCTTTCCTCCTGCATAGATATCAATGGCTACCGGTAAAATGAAGGGTTGACCACTTTGAGTCTGCTTTACATTCACCGAAATCATTTTATCGTTATAGCTATAAGTGATATTAAGTTTAGGATGACCACTTCCAAAATACCATTGATTGAAAAACCAGTTAAGATCTTTGCCACTCACTTTTTCAAAAGCAAGCCTCAGCTCACTGGCACCTGCGTTGCTGAATTTATAAGTATTGAGGTAAAGATTAAGTCCTTCATAAAAGGCCGCTTCTCCAAGAAAATTGCGGAGCATGTTTAAAATCCGTCCTCCTTTTTGATAGCTAACAAGATCAAACATATCTTCCCTGTCCTTATAGTGATACCTTACCAGGTCTTTTTTTGCATCTTCGGGACTGCTGAGATATTGTTGCATGTTCTGATAATTCTCGGCATCACCAAAATCTTTTCCATACTTGTATTCTGCCCATAGCACCTGGCTAAAATTAGCAAAGGATTCATTGACGGTAAGGTTGCTCCAGCTTTTCGCTGTTACATAATCACCAAACCAGTGATGAAAAAGTTCGTGAGCAATTGTGCTTTCCCACCTGTTGCCATCGAGTAGTTCTCTTGAATCCTGCTGAGCACTTTCCTGATGCAGGGTAGCAGTTGTATTTTCCATGGCGCCGCTTACATAGTCCCGCCCTACGATTTGCGAATACTTTGGCCAGGGGAAAGATACTCCGGTTATTTTTTCATAAAATGCAATCATATCGGGAGTGTTGCCGAATATTTTTCTGGCTACGGGTGCATATTCTTTCTCTACATAATAACTCACTTCTTTTCCTTTATAAGTGTCTTTTATTATTGTATAATCGCCCACACCAATAAAAAACAGGTAAGGTGAGTGAGGCAGGTCCATTCGCCAGTAATCAGTTCTCGTACCGTCTGCATTTTTTTGTTGCTCTATCAGCTTCCCGTTACTGAGGGTAACATATTTTGATGGTACAATAAGGAAAAATTCCTGTGTACATTTCTGGTTAGGTTTGTCAATAGTAGGGCACCAGGCTGAAGTACTTTCTGTTTCGCCCTGCGTCCATATCTGTGTTGGTTTGTTTTTCTCTTCTCCCCGGGGATTAATAAAATACAATCCTTTGTCATCTGTAATCGCGGAACTTCCCCCTTTTGGCAACTCATCAGGTTTTGATACATAATCAATATAGATTTTATATTGTTGCCCTTTATGATACACTTTGTTTAGCTGGATAAAAATCTGCTTCCCATCGTATGTAAACTTCAACGGTGCTGTTGTTTTACCTTTTACCAGTCCCACGGCTTTAATGTCCATCCCTTTAGCATCAAGCATCAATGAATCCACATCATAGAAATGAGGTTCAAGGGTAATCCACACTTTGCCATACATATAACTTTTGGAATAGTCAAATCGAGCCTCAAGTTTAGTATGAACAAGGTCATTTATTTTTTCAGGTACTGCACGGTAGATATTTAAAACCCCTGTATCAATTGCAGGGGCAGTCTGTGCCAATAAAAACGCAGGAAAAATAACAGGCAAAAGTAAACGAAGTAGGTTTTTCACGTATTAAGTATTTATTTTAAATGGCTATGAATGTAATTATTAATCTTTTAAACTCTTTATTAAGAGTATGAAATTTCAGATTTTAAAAGTAACGGATTTTGTTGCAAAAATGGTATTAAAAAAAGTAAACCACTTTAAATAAATTATTGGCAATCATTTCAAAAGCACAATAATTCTATTAAATTAAACGATTTATTAGAACACAAAAATACTTGTGTGTTTGCAAATCAAAGTTTTTTTATATGAATGGTATCCGTTAAGAGATTTAAGTAGCTTTGATTATTGAAATTTGATAATTAAGGTAAATGGGGAATTAGGAACGTAAAAGATATTTGTGTAATGCGAAAGACATTTTTTGTATTTCTTATCAGCCTTGCTATGTTTCAGGTTTTGGGACAGGGGAATTACTATATCTATATACAATCAGCAGATCATAAACCCTTTTACGTTCGTTCAGGTTCCAGGATTTTTTACTCCTCAGGTAACGGATACCTGGTAATTGATGACCTCAATAGCAGCACTTATGACCTGATAGTGGGTTTTGAAGATTGGGCAAATACTGAATGGCATTTTAATTGTACTATAAACGACGAGGATAAGGCTTTTATCCTGAAGAACAACAATGGTAAGAAAGCAGAGCTTAGTAGTCTGAAGAACGATGAAAAGCAATCGGGCAAAAAGGTTGAAGTGAAAACAGAAAAAGCAAATACTGTTATGGGAAAAAAGGCTACAGGAATTGTTAGCGAAGATCCTTTTTCTACCATGCTTGCTGAAGTTGTAGATGATCCTACCATCAGACAACAGCCTGTTATAATTCCCCGCCCGGGAGATTCTCTGAAATTGGTGAGAACTGCCAAACCTGATTCAACGACATTAACAGTAGTTAATCCTGTAAAGGCAAAAGAAGCCATTGTAACAAATATATCAACCGACAGCCAGTCTGTAGCAAAAACTACAACTGTTATTCCCAAAACACTTACTGATAATAAAGTTGCGGTTGCCAGCGGTCAAAATCTTGCTGACAGTAGCATTGCAATAGCTCCCTTTGCAAAGGCGGAGGATAAAAAACCGGAAACTCTCCCAAAAGTACATGACAAAAAAAATGAAAGAAGAAAAATTGTAGCAACTCTGGCTGTAGCAGAAAATATGAATGGGAAATACAAAGCAAGTGAAAAACAACCAGATGCAATTCCATTAAAAATTCCCGGAAGTGTGGTATCGGTTATTAAAACATCTGTGTCGCCCAAAAATAGAGAACAAAAACGTCAAGATTTAGTCGTACAAACCCCGGATAGTACAAGTGTCGCAGTTGTTGAAAAACTCAAACAAAAAGAAACATCGGCTGATAAAACGACAACTTCTATTAAGGATCCATCCTCGTCTTCGCAACTCATCAATGCAGCTTTTGAAGAGGCGGAAAAGAAAAAACAGTCTGGGAACAGTTCCGGAACTGAAAAAACTGCTATTATATTAGGTAACTCTGCATCCATCAAAAAAACCTTACAGCGAAGAAGCAGGGAAGGTACAGAGTTGATTTATGTTGATGAGATGGATGATGGAAGTAAAGACATTATACGTATTCTGATTCCGGCTGACAATTAGGCTCTCCCCCAATAATATATTTCATATCAACAGAAAGTTACGCCAAAGTATATTTCTTATTTTTTTAGTTTTGCGGGTATTAAAAATTCTTCTTTAACAGCAGAAATTAATGTACAGGTATTTTATTGAGGTTAAGTATATGGGGTCCGCATATGCAGGTTTCCAGGTACAGGCGAATGCGAATACAGTGCAGGCGGAAGTGGAAAAAGCAATGCTTGTTTATTTTAAAAAAGAGCTGTCTCTAACAGGTTCTTCACGAACAGATTCAGGGGTGCATGCCCTGCAGAATTTTTTTCATTGTGATTGTGATTTCGAAATCCCTGAACAAAAAAAATATAATCTTAATGCATTGTTGCCCCCGGATATTGCAATCCGATCGATTGTAAAGGTAGAGGCCAATGCCCATTGCCGGTTTGATGCATTGAGCAGAGAGTATAAATATTTTATTTACAACAAAAAGGATCCCTTTCTTTTAGGAAGAGGTTATTTTTTCCCCTATACAATAGATGAAGGACTTTTACAATCTGCTGCTGCAATACTGAAAGAATATAAGGATTTTACCAGTTTTTCAAAAAGAAACACCCAGGTTAAAAATAGCAATTGTGATATTATAGAGAGTAAATGGTTGATAGACGGGGATTGTCTTGTATACTTTGTTAAGGCAAACAGGTTTTTGAGAGGGATGGTAAGAGGACTAACCGGTACAATGCTGCAGGTAGGGAGGAAGAAAATAACACTACAGCAATTCAGAGATATTATTGAGTGCCGTGATTGTACCCTGGCCGATTTTGCCGTTCCGGGTCATGGATTATTTTTGATAAAAGTAAATTTCCCCGATAAAGTTTGGGCTATCAAATAGTGGCATTACAAATATTCCTTTATGAATGATTTTTCATTATTTCTGGGTGAAGGTGTCAGGCATATTACCGATATAAGGGGATATGATCATATACTGTTTATTGCCGCATTGTGTTTACCCTATCTTCTCAAAGATTGGCGCAGCGTGCTGCTGCTGATTACAGCATTCACAATTGGTCATTCTCTCACCCTGGCTTTAAGTATTTATAATAAAATATTAGTATCCTCCAACTGGATTGAATTTCTGATCCCTGTCACCATCCTGCTTACCGCAGTTGAAAATTATTTTGTAAAAAAGTTTGATGATAAACAAATGTATCTCCGGTATGCATCGGCACTAATCTTCGGACTGATACACGGTATGGGATTCTCCAACTATCTGCGGAGTATGATGGGAAAAGAAGAAAGTATAATTGCCGAACTGCTCGCTTTTAATATAGGGTTAGAATTTGGGCAAATATTAATAGTGGCTATAGTAATGTTTGTGGGCTTTATATTTGTACAGTTTTTGAAAGTGCCACGACGCGAATGGCTGTTGTTTGTTTCGGGCGGGATTTTTGCTGCAGCGCTTCAAATGGCAATAGAACGTTTCCCGGTTAGTTAAGTGGCGACGGAGATGATTTTTTTTGTAACGGGCAGTATTGCTGCTATTGAGCTTTTGTTGCGTCGCACACTTCAGCGCTTTGTCCGCTACCCAGCCAGTAATATATTAAATATTAATTGAGGTATAATATTTTTAATCGGTAAAAAATATTTTGATGAAGCTATTACTAACAGGATTCGCTATTACATGGCTCACGATCTCATTTTCCTTTGCACAGCACCTCAATAACCCGGGCTCCAATCATGGCAACCGTTTTGAACAGTTGAGTTACCTGTTGCCCACTCCAAATGAATATCGTACGGCAAGCGGTGCTCCCGGGCCAAAATACTGGCAACAGCGCGCAGATTATGATATCAGTTGTGAGCTGGATGAAGCCAATCTGAAACTCACCGGCTCTGAAACTATTACTTATTATAACAATTCGCCCAATCCATTAAGCTACCTCTGGATTCAATTGGATGAAAATATTCACGATCCCAATAGTGACAACAATCGCAATAACAGCTCTTCGATGAAGCCATTGATGAACCATAATGAAATTATGGATCTCGAAACCTGGCGTAAGATGGGAGACTATGGAGTGAAGATAACCCGTGTAACAACAGGTGGTAAGACGCTTTCTTATACCATCAATCAAACTATGATGCGGATAGATCTGCCTTCCGTATTACTACCCGGACAGAAATTTGTATTTAGTATTAGCTGGAATTACAAAATTGCAGATCGCTACTATCAAATGGGGCGCGGTGGCTACGAATACTTTCCTGAAGACGGCAACTATGTATTTGTCATGAGCCAATGGTATCCACGTATGGCGGTATATTCGGATTTCCAGGGATGGCAGAATCTCCAGTTTACGGGCGGTGCTGAGTTTGCACTCACCTTTGGAAATTTTAAAGTGAAATTGACTGTACCCGACGATCATGTTATTGGCGCTACCGGCGAATGTCGTAATTACAACCAGGTGCTCAGTCCGGCACAATTTAAGAAATGGCAGCAGGCTCAGGTAACTTCTCAACCACTTGAGATTGTTACACTGGAGGAGGCTGTTACCAACGAAAAAGATAAAGCAAACGGTAAAAAAACATGGATATATGAAGCGCAAAATGTAAGAGATTTTGCCTGGACCGCATCCCGTAAATTTGTTTGGGATGCTATGCCGGTAACAGTGGAAGGCAAAAAAGTGATGGCTATGAGCTATTATCCTAAAGAAGCATATAATCTGTATAGCAGGTATTCTACTAAAGTAGTGGCCCATACTATTAAAACCTATTCCAAACATACCATCCCCTATCCTTACCCGGTAGCTATTTCTGTAGAGGCATCAAGTGGAATGGAATATCCGATGATATGCTTCAACTACGGAAGAACCGAGAAAGACGGAACCTACAGCGAAGCGATTAAATATGGAATGATCAGTGTGATTATACACGAAGTAGGTCACAACTTTTTCCCGATGATTGTGAATAGCGATGAACGGCAATGGTGGTGGATGGATGAGGGGTTGAATACTTTTTGCCAGTTTTTAACTGAACAGGAATTTGATAATAACTATCCATCGCGTAGGGGACCAGCTTACCTCATCACCGATTATATGAAATTACCCAAAAACGAATTGGAGCCCATCATGACTATGGGTGATAATGTATTGAGCGTTGGATGGAATGCGTATGCCAAAGCAGCTACCGGGCTAAATATTTTGCGTGAAACTATAATGGGACGGGAACTTTTTGATTATGCATTTAAACAATATGCACGTCGTTGGGCATTTAAGCACCCGACGCCTGCAGATTTGTTCAGGACAATGGAAGATGCGAGTGGTGTAGATCTTGACTGGTTTTGGAGGGGATGGTGGTTTGGTACCGAACCGGTTGATATTTCGCTGGATAGTGTAAAATGGTATAAGATGGATGATCCCCAAAATGCTACGGCTTTGAAAAAGGGAAAATTTGTAAATATTGGACAGCGACGCAACAAAGATGACGCTTCCATTGTTTTTGCTACTGATGCCGATACTGCACTTCGTGATTTTTACTATTATCACCCCGGGGCGGATGCAGAACGTAGTATTAGTAAAAGAGATGCACAGGTTGAAAAAGATCCTCAAAATGCTGCCACATGGGCGAATAAAAACTTTTATGAACTTCATTTTTCCAATAGGGGCGGTATGGTTATGCCCGTGATTATAGAATGGACGTTTAAAGACGGATCAAAAGAAACAAATCGTGTACCGGTATCGGTTTGGAGATTGAACGAAGAGAAGTTTGCCAAGGTGTTTATTAAAGATAAAGAAGCTACTGCTATCCGAATAGACCCTTACCGCGAAACTGCTGATATAGATGAAGACAATAATGCATGGCCTGTAAAGGAACTGCCCAACAGGTTTCAGTTATTTAAAGAAGGTCAACGCATTACAAGGGGAACCAGTGCTGGAGGAAATGCAATGCAGGACGAAGCACAACACAAATAGAAATAAGAATACCGAACTCAAATCCATTATTTCAAAGCTGTCACTGCTTCTCTCAATGCTGTAAAATTTATTTGTGTACCAGGGTTTGCTGTTTCTTCGGCATAAGCTACAATGCCCTTGCTGTCTATTACAGTCACACCTCTTTTTGCCACACCTTTTATACCAAGTACAAAATCGGGGAGATACATGTCATAATCTTTAATCATTACCTTATTAAAGTCTGACAGCAGATCGAAATTAATATTGTTTTGCGCTTTGAATACGGCCTGGGTAAAAGGGGTGTCTACTGAAATCCCAATAACTGAAGCACCCAGGTTGTTGTATATACTTAGATTATCCCGGTTGCTGCACATTTGTTCTGCACAAACTCCTGTAAATGCAGCCGGGAAAAAATTTATGATTAAAGTTTTTCCGGAAAAATCCTTTAAGGATATTTCTTTTTTCTCTGTATTATACAAAGTAAAATCGGGCGCTTTTGATCCAACTGCCAGAGCCATAGTATTAATTTTTAAAGTGGCGAAGCTAATAAAAATTTTGGTCAGGCCTATCAGGATATAATATTTCAATTAAGAAATATGACATTCTGACTGATGGAGATATTGGTAAGGTTGTTTACCACAGGTTACCCCAAAATTTTTGCGGCAGCAAAATTTCTATAATACAATAACGATAAATTGGCATTTTGCCAATTTTTGTCAAGTCCGGCCACTCTGACAAGTGTCGTACTCCGTGAGTGGTTTATCCCGACAAACTTAGTTTCCTCGGCGTACAACACTTCAAACCGAACTGACCCGGATTTTCCGTATCAGAACCTACAGTCCGGGTTTTGCAACCCAATGATAAATCTGAGATTAAACCGTTGTTAAACATTAAAAAAGTAGTATTCAGTATCTTGTTCAGGAGATTAGTATATAAAAAAGCTGTTCTTTTGCATATTTTATTATTAACCCCATTGGCCTTGAAGTTTTTTGTAATTAAACTGATTGACTTTTTTTATACTCCATTTCGGAGGATTATAGACAGGCAAACTTTTAGATATATAATATGCGGGGGAGGTAATACGCTGCTTGATATTGTTATTTATTTTATTGCATATAATTTCATTCTGAAGAAACAAATTGTACATACCCCGTTTATAAGCATCAGCCCTTATATAGCATCTTTTATGTTTTCATTTATGATAACTTTCCCTATTGGTTTTTATCTGATGAGGAATGTGGTATTTACAGGGTCAACTTTACGGGGAAGAGTGCAGCTTCTAAGATATTTTACACTTGTGATGGTATGCCTGCTGTTAAACTATATTTTTATCAAACTTTTTGTAGAACGTTTTCATTTATATCCCACCATTGCTAAAACGATTACAACCGTTATTGTGGTCTTGTTCAGTTATCTCACGCAGCGTCATTTTACATTCAGAATCAAAAAATAATTTTGGAATAAAATGTTTAGACCAATAATTCCTTTACTTTTTCGCGTAAGGATAAGGTAGATAGTGCTTTTCACCTGGTCTAGCTTAGTGTATGGTCTAAACAAATTATTCCTGCAGAGGGTTAGTCTGCATGGTGTTTGGAGGTATGCAACAGCCGGAAAATGACGAAATAGGATAAGGTTTAACAGGTAGCTAACTGCATAAAGACTATTGTAAAGAACATTGTTTCTAAGGATATTTTATGTGGGTTTTGGGATTTATAAAGAAGCAATATGTGCTCAAGAGATTTTGAATACAATTGCAAACATTATATGTAGTTAAATATCATTTAAAATATTTTAAATGATCAGATATTTTCAACGGTATTTCATTACCGTTTTTTAACGGTATTTTACTACCGTTTTTTGACGGTACTTGTGCTACCGTTTTTTGACGGTATTTTTGTGTTGTTTTAACGGTTTTTTTTTGAGGGATTTGACATTTGTTATTGACATTCTATAAAATATAAATATAACTAATTTATAATTATGTGAGAATTAGATAATTATATATTGCTTCATGTTTTGACTTCAGGTAGATTTACATCAACATTTTTATTTCATCATTTTAAACCATTGAAGTCATGCTTACAACACAAAAAAAATCATTAAAGGCCGGGAAGTACGTTTCTACAAATTATGTAGATAATATTATCAGAACTTACAAACAGGAAAGGTGGGTACATAATTCTGCCCGTATTGGAAAAGAAGATTCGCTTAGTAGTTGGTACAGTATTGAAGAGTTAGAAGAATTCATAGAAAAGGCTAAAGTGCATGGCGCCGATGGCATTAAATTTTATTTTGCTGCCTACCCTTCAGATTTTACTGAGAAACCAGAATATGCCGGCCGCCAAACGCTTGCATTGGTAGCAACCAAAAGCAAAGAACAGGAAATCGGCATTGCTCACAAAGATTTGTATATACAGGACGGTGAATCTATAAACATACTTGCCTATAATGCCGGAAGACTATGTCCTCCAAGCTGTCCACCTCCCAAAGGCGGCGATGCAGACGACTGGGGCGGTGTGGGAGTTACTATCGTTGACAAAGGCCCTGACGGAATGATTATTATTTAATAAAATACACGCAGTTCATCTTAGCGCATTAAACCCCTTAAAGGGGTTTTTTTTATGAAAGTTTTGAATTCAGGTCTATCTTGCAAATATGTTGCTTGGTGATGCCTATATATGGTTTATATTATTTGCTGCTATTGCTGCATTTTCTGCTTTTTTTTTGAAGCGAATTTCTCTTTTTTTCTTTTTTTTCCCTTTTTATTTGTTGACTACTTTTTTTGTTGAGTACATGGGAATATGGCTGAGTAATCATGGGCAAACGACAACTCTCCTATATAATATATTTACCACTTTTGAGTTTATGTTTTATTTCTGGATATTGAGAACTATTATTTCAAATAAGAAGATCAAGAATATTCTTATATATATAATGATTATATATCCAATTCTAGTCGTTTTAAATATGTTATTCTTACAAAAAGGAACTTTTCAATTTCATACCATAACTTATTCATTAGGATGTTTTATTGTCGTAGGTAGTGCCATAACTTATTTTTACGAACTGTTTCAGTCAGATCAGTCTACCGATTTAGTGCGGGATCCCTATTTCTGGATATGTTCCGGGTTATTGTTTTTTTACAGTTGCGGGTATCCACTTTTTGCAGTGACTAATTTTTTTGCTGCACCAACGAATGTGTTTATTCAAAACTATAATTCCATTAGTTCCATCTTGAATATTTTGTTATATTCATCATTTATCATTGCTTCACTATGCAGGATCAGAATCAGGAGTTTCTTTTCATAATCATAATGGGGGGGTTACTTGCCCTTGTACTTGTTGGTTTTGTAGTTACCATTCTTTTTTTATATCAGCGTAAGCAGCATAAGCAGGCACAGGCATTAGCTAAATTGAAAGATGAATATGACCAGGAGGTATTGAAATCACAGTTGGAGATACAGGAGGCTACACTTAAGAATATTGCCCAGGAACTGCATGACAACATCGGCCAGGTACTATCGGTTGTAAAACTATCGCTGGCAGTACTTCCAATTGATAAAGAACATCAGGCTTATGAACCTTTGCAACATATTCGTGAGGTGCTTAACAAAGCAGTTTATGATCTTGCAGATCTTACCAAAAGCCTGCATACCGACAGGATAGCGCAAATTGGTTTGGTAGAGTCTATAAAGTTTGATCTTGATACCCTTAAAAAAACAGGGCTCCTGCAGGTGAGCCTGGATGTAAAAGGTAAAGAATACCGCCTTGGTGAACAAAAAGAAGTATTTATTTTTCGTATTTTTCAGGAGCTTGTCAATAATATACTTAAACATGCAAAAGCCACACAAATTAATATTGGGTTAAATTATGTAAACAAGAATAATTTTGCATTTTCGGTTAAAGACAATGGTGTGGGCTTTAGTATGGAAGAAAAAAAAGGCTCCAGAAATCCACTCAATGGAGTAGGATTGAAAAGTATGATGAACAGGGTGAAGCTCATAGGCGCTACTATGATTTTTGACAGTTCACCTGGTAACGGAACTTCTGTAGTAATGGACTTGCCCATTATATCAACGGTTGCAAAAGAATAAATAATAATGATTGATAAAAAGAGAAAGATACAGGTAGCCGTAGTAGATGACCATACACTTTTAAGGACGGCTTTAGCTAAGCTTATTGATTCATTTGACAATTATGCTGTATATTTTGAAGCTGAGAATGGCGAAGCTTTAAAAAAAATAATCAGCAGGAAGATGATACCTGAGATTATCTTACTGGATGTAAATATGCCCGGAATGAACGGGTTTGAAACTGCTGAATGGCTTTACAAGAATTACCCCCAGGTGAAAGTGCTTGCTCTATCTATGCTTAGCGATGAACATACAATTATCAGAATGCTTAAATCCGGGGCAAAAGGCTATATAATGAAATCCGCCGATCCTGATGAACTGATGCTGGCGCTTGATTCTCTGATGAAAAAAAATTTTTACCTGTCTGAATATATTTCCGGAAAAATTATTGACGGATTAAACAGGAATATGGAAGTACCCGAAGTCCAGGTGGGCCTGACCGAAAAAGAAAAAGAATTTTTACGATGGGTATGCTCTGATCTCTCATATAAAGAGATTGCGGAAAAAATGTTTATTAGCCAGCGAAGAGTAGACGACCATAGGGATGCTTTATTTGAAAAATTAAAACTGCGATCCCGTATTGGGTTGGTTTTATATGCCATAAAAAACGGCATATTCGAAATATGAAAATTTTAAAAAGGTATCTGGTCAATTCGTAAAAAAAGATATCCTTTCGTGTTGCACCGCAGAATCAAATTGTTTTTGAACGGGTAGATATTGATAATCTGAAGGCTGTTTATTTTTCCCGTGGAAAATATTCCCTTCTGCCATTCCCGGTTTAGTGCTGTATTTACTTTCGACAATAGCGTATCTGTATAACTTTGAATATCAAATGTGGTATATTTATTCAACTCATTAATAATCCTTCTGTTAAAAAGCCACTTAGCGGTTTTGATTAATATGTCCCTGGTTTTTATATCAAAATCAATTTGCCTTACGGTCACATTGTTCCTTTCTTTATCAAAAATGGGTTTGCCAGTCAGGTACATAATACCTGATTCAGATCCGCTGAAATGAATTTTAATAATGAGCTGTTCATTGTCTGCTCCGTAAATACTGCACTTCTCTATAATGATAAACTTACCAACTTTATCCATATTAATCCTTTTGCCCTGCAGCTCTTTTGTTAGCAGTTGGCTTAGCGAATCATAATCCATCACAGCGTCAATATATATATTAAAGCCACTTCGCTGGCTGAAGTCACTGATATTGGGGACTACTGTTTTGTAGTCTGTACTTTTTGTAAGGCTGATCAGAGGGCGTGCGGATATGCCTACTGAGATATTGAGGGAATCATTCTTTGTTTGCAGGGTGCTTAAGCGTATTTTTTCAGGGTTGATTTTTAAATAGCCCAAATCATACATTGTAACACTGGTATTAAGCATATCCCAGAGTTGCTGAAAGAGTGGACGAACATTAAGCCTGTTAATGGAATCTTCTATTTCTTTGCCGGCCTCCCTTAATTGTTCTTTCAGTTGTTTCAATACCGTAGGGGTAATATCATGTTTCCAAAAACAAACGGTGCATTTGTCAAGAGGTTTTGGTTCAAGTGGCTGCAGTTTGGTTGCCATATAATAATCTGGCTTTAATTGCAGAGAAGCCTTGTATCCTATATCAACTCTTGGCTCCGCTTCATTTAAGCCACATGTACAGATAGGCGTCCAGGGCGTTATGGCTACTCTGTCACTTCCTGTTCCCGTACATATTCTTTGAGCTCCTGCTATGATATAGCTTCCCGTGAAGTTGAAACTAATATTGTTTCCATTTGTGGAGACATGCAGTGGTCCACGCTTAAAGCGATACATATATTTTGTATCGCAGTTGTCAATAATAAAATCGTTTGGCCAACCTTCAGATGCATAGATTTTCTGTACATTTTTGTCGGCGATATTATAAAACGGCTTCAGGTTGATCTGCAGCGGGATATCAATTTCGCTTACAGGCAGACTATCGAGGGAAAAATAAGATTTAACGAGATCAGGCTTTTCGGGAATGATTCTTTTGCTACAGGCGCCAAGATTTAATCCAATAAGAAATATAGATAAAGTGTAGAGGGTCGCTTTCATTGCTACTAGGGGATTATATTCAAAGATATCAGGTAAATGCTATAAGACAGACAACCGGTTATAAAAGAATGATTTTGGACCGTCAGACTAACTTTCAAATATGACATGACGGTAAAAAAATACTGTCATTTTTTCACTTTCCTGCCTCGTGGCATAATGATTGACTATAGTCTTACACGTAATTAGATAAAATACAATTTATATATGGGAAAAATAATTGGAATAGACCTTGGTACCACTAATAGCTGCGTATCGGTTATGGAAGGTAATGAGCCTGTTGTAATTGCTAATGATGAGGGTCGCCGTACTACACCCTCTGTGGTTGCTTTTCTAAAAAATGGCGAACGGAAGGTAGGTGATCCGGCTAAACGTCAGTCCATTACAAACCCGATTAATACCATAATGTCAGTAAAACGCTTTATGGGTCGTCGGTTTGATGAAGTGTCTGAAGAAATTAAGCACTGGAGCTATAAGGTAGTAAAAGGGGATAATAATACTGTTCGTATAGATATTGACGGCAGGTTATATACCCCACAGGAAATATCTGCAATGGTTTTGCAAAAAATGAAGAAAACTGCTGAAGATTATCTGGGTCAGGAAGTTTCAGAGGCTGTCATAACCGTTCCTGCCTACTTTAATGACGCCCAGCGACAGGCTACCAAAGAAGCCGGTGAAATAGCTGGTCTTAATGTTCGTCGAATAGTTAATGAACCCACAGCCGCTGCATTGGCTTATGGATTAGACAAAAAACATAAAGATGAAAAAATAGCAGTTTTTGACCTTGGTGGTGGTACTTTCGATATATCTATCCTTGAATTGGGTGATGGCGTATTTGAAGTAAAATCAACAAATGGCGATACACACCTTGGTGGCGATGATTTTGACAAAGTGATTATTGACTGGCTGGCAGACGAGTTTAAAAAAGATGAAAATATTGATCTGCGTAAAGATCCGATGGCTTTGCAACGGTTAAAAGAAGCTTCCGAGAAAGCAAAAGTGGAATTATCTTCTTCCAGTGAAACTGAAATCAACCTGCCTTATGTAACAGCAGTAGACGGTGTGCCAAAACACTTAGTGAAGAAATTGAGCCGTGCAAAATTTGAACAATTGTCAGACCGTTTGTTTGAAAGATGTTTGAAACCCTGTGAGCAGGCTTTAAAAGATGCAGGTTTGTCTACCTCGCAAATTGATGAAGTGATATTGGTGGGTGGTAGTACCCGTATTCCTAAAGTTCAGGAAATTGTAGAGAAATTTTTTGGTAAAAAACCAAATAAAGGAGTTAACCCTGATGAAGTGGTAGCTGTTGGCGCTGCAATACAGGGTGCGGTATTAACCGGTGAAGTAAAAGATGTATTGTTGCTGGATGTAACACCCCTTTCACTGGGTATTGAAACTATGGGAGGAGTAATGACACGCCTGATTGATTCAAATACAACAATACCCACTAAGAAATCTGAAGTATTTTCAACTGCTTCAGATAACCAGCCGGGGGTACAGATACATGTGTTGCAGGGCGAACGCCCGATGGCTTCTCAAAACAAAAGCCTCGGTATGTTTAACTTAGATGGTATACCTCCTGCTCCGCGTGGTGTCCCGCAAATTGAAGTAATTTTTGATATTGATGCCAATGGTATTTTAAATGTTACTGCAAAGGATAAGGGTACCGGAAAGGAACAAAAGATCAGGATTGAGGCAGGAAGCGGACTAAGTAAAGATGAAGTGGAAAAAATGAAAGCGGAAGCAAAAGCTAACGAAGCAGTTGATAAAGAAGCCCGCGAAAAAGTAGATAAGATTAACCAGGCGGACAGCCTTATTTTCCAAACCGAAAAACAACTTAAAGAGTTTGGTGAAAAGATCCCTGCAGACAAAAAAAGTCCAATTGAAACAGCGCTTGGTAAATTGAAGGATGCACATAAACAGCAGGATGTGGCGGCAATAGATACTTCACTTGCTGAACTAAATACTGCCTGGACTGCAGCTTCAGAAGAAATATACAAAGCGCAGCAGGGAGCTGGCTCAACAGCTGGCGGGACTACCGGCGGACAACAGG
Source organism: Bacteroidota bacterium (assembly GCA_018268105.1). Taxonomy (GTDB): domain Bacteria; phylum Bacteroidota; class Bacteroidia; order Chitinophagales; family Chitinophagaceae; genus Agriterribacter. The sequence goes on from JAFDXG010000087.1 coordinate 25,739, forward strand.
AACCACAGGGCGCCAATGCCACTGCAGGAGATAATGTGACGGATGCTGAGTTTGAAGAAGTGAAATAAAGATTTTTATGAGAAATTAATGATAAGAAGCCCTCCGAAAAACGGAGGGTTTTTTTATGTTATTATTTTGCATTTTACTATCATCTTCTTCAGGAAAGCACAGGATGGCTGTATGAGTTTCTGCTATTACCTTGATGCCCGATCAACATATCATTTATTCATAGTTTTTAAAACGATTGTATGATAAAAGTGCAGCGTGTCAGAAAAAGTGTATTTTATATATTTCTTGCAGGAATATTTTCGGTCTCAACATTATACGCCCAGTTGCCTCCCGTTTTTGATCGGGCTAGTACAGAAAAGTCTCAATCTGTAGCTACTACTGTACGTTATCTTTCTCCTGAACGTATTTTATGGCAATCTGAAAATGCTGCTGACTATATTAAAAATGCTTCAAGACTATTGAAGAAAGGTAATGGACAGGCAGACCTTTCCAACAGGGATATGTGTGTAATGAAAAGTACCTGGGGTATTAAGCCGGCGTTGCTCTTCGATTTTGGTCGTGAACTTCACGGCGGGTTGCAGATTGTAACAGGCATATATCCAGGAGGGCAACCCGTAAAGTTGAGGATTCGCTTTGGTGAGTCGGCAAGCGAAGCTATGAGTGAAATAGAGCCGAAACAAAATGCCACCAACGATCATGCTATGCGGGACATGATTGTGGAAGTGCCCTGGTTGGGAAAACTGGAAATTGGTAATACCGGTTTCAGGTTTGTACGCATTGATATGATAGATGCCAATGTAGAACTGCAGTTGAAAGAAGTGAGAGCGGTTTTTACTTTTCGGGATATACCTTACATCGGTTCATTCAACTGTAGTGATACCTTATTAAATAAAATTTGGATGACAGGAGCATATACTGTTCATTTGAATATGCAGGATTACTTATGGGATGGTATAAAACGTGACCGGCTGGTGTGGGTAGGCGATATGCATCCTGAAACGTCAACGATTGCAACAGTATTTGGTAATAATGAAGTTGTCCCAAAAAGCCTGGACCTGTCGAGAGATATAACATCTTTACCCCATTGGATGAATGGCATCAGTACCTATTCAATGTGGTGGATTATCATTCACAGGGATTGGTATATGCATAACGGTGATCTCGCCTACCTGCAGCAGCAGAAAGATTATCTTGTAAAACTGTTAGCTCATATCATTACCAAAATTGATGCGGACGGAAAAGAGACTTTGGATGGCACCCGATTTCTGGATTGGCCATCCAGCGAAAATAAGAAAGGGGTAGATGCCGGATTGCAGGCAATGATGATATGGTCGCTGACAGCAGGTGCAGAGTTGTGCAAAATTTTAAATGAACCCGCTACTGTAAAAAATTGTGAAGTAGCTATCAGTCAATTAAGGAAAAATGTTCCAGATGCCAATCATTCAAAACAGGCTGCAGCTTTGATGGCGCTTACCGGTTTATTGCCGGCAGACCAGGCTAATAAGGACATTTTAAGTGTAGCCGGTACGCACAAATTCTCTACTTTTTATGGTTATTATATGCTAAAGGCTAAAGCCCTGGCAGGCGATTACCAGGGCGCTATTGACGCAATACGGGAATATTGGGGTGCCATGTTGCATCTTGGAGCCACTACTTTTTGGGAAGACTTTAATCTTGACTGGATACCCAATGCTTCAGGAATTGATGTATTACCACTGCCCGGGCAGAAAGATATTCACGGTGATTATGGTGCATACTGTTATGTTGGCTTCAGGCATAGCTTGTGTCATGGGTGGGCATCTGGTCCAACACCGTGGTTAACCGAAAATGTATTGGGCATACAGGTCATATCACCCGGGTGTAAGGTCATAAAAGTAATACCACATCTTGGCGATCTCAGTTTTGCAGAAGGAACATTTCCCACACCCTATGGTGTTGTTAAAGTGAAACACGTAAAGCTGGCTGATGGGAAAATTGTGACCACCATCAATGCTCCGAAAGCAATTAAAGTGATACGCGGGTAAATAATAAATTTATTTTCAAATATTTTTTATGAACAGGCGGAAAGTATTTGTCGTTTTCTTTTTTTCGGCAACTTATTGCTTATTTTCAGGTAAAATCACAGCGCAGTCTGATCTGATACCCAAATATCTTCGCACAGAATACAAAGTAAACCCTTTTATTGATTCCGATAAGCCAAGACTGAGTTGGGAACTACAATCTAAAGTATATAACCAGGTACAAACCGCGTGGCAGATCATAGTAGCCACCTCGCCGGAATTATTAACGGAAGCAAAGGCTGATACATGGAACTCCGGAAAGGTCAGTTCGAATGCTATGAACCAGATAATATACAAGGGGAAACCGCTAATTGCAGGAAAAAAATATTACTGGAAAGTGCGTAGCTGGGACAAGAACACAATTGTCGGTCTATGGAGTGAGCCTGCCACCTGGAATATGGGGCTGCTTTCCCCCAACGACTGGACAGCCGGCTGGATCGGCTATGATGTAAATACATTGTCTGTCAATAAAACCTGGCACCTGCCCCCTGCTCCTTACTTCCGTAAGGAGGCCATAGTGAGTGGCGTGGTAAAAAAAGCAACTTTGTATGTTTCTGCACTGGGACTTTATGAATTTTATATTAACGGAAAACGTATCGGCAATGATTACTTTGCCCCCGGCTGGACGGATTATACAAAGCGCGTATACTATAACGGATACGATGTGACCCGGGAGATCAAAACCGGCAAAAATGCATTCGCTGCTATTGTTGCTAATGGCTGGTATGCAGGATATTTAGGGTATGCGTTGCTGGTAGGATCAAAAACAACACATGCATTTTATGGTGATGTTCCTTTGCTGAAAGCTCAGGTTGAAATAGAATATTCCGGTGGGAAAAAAGAAATCGTTGCAACTGATGCTTCATGGAAGGCCGCTGATGGAGGTTTAAGAGAAGCGGACATATTGAATGGAGAGACATTTAATGCAAACCTTGAGCCTGCCGGCTGGAATGATCCAGGCTTCAATGCTTCTTCCTGGCGACCAGTACAGTTGCACAATGAAAAGGCAGTTCTGCGTATGCAAATTTATCCTGCCAATCCTGTTGGTATATGGGGAGAAATAAAACCGGTATCCATTACTGAAGTATCGAAGGGGAAATATATTGTTGATATGGGGCAGAATTTTTCAGGCGTAGTGCGCATAACTACCAGGAACAACAAGGGAGACAGTATTGTTATTAAATATGGTGAAAAATTATTTCCAAACGGGCAACTGGTAACCGAAAACCTGCGGCGGGCAAGAGCTACAGACACCTATATCAGCAAGGGTGCAGCGCAGGGTGAAACCTGGATGCCCCGGTTCTCATATCACGGCTTTCAATATGCAGAGATATGCGGGCTTAAAAATAAGCCTGCGCTGAATGATATTACAGGAATTGTGATGACTTCGCTTACTCCCGCTACAGGAAGTTTTGAGACCGATAACGCAATGCTCAATAAACTATATAATAATATTACATGGACACAACGGTCTAATTATTTTGATATTCCAACGGATTGTCCGCAAAGAGATGAACGGCTCGGCTGGACTGGCGACGCACAGATATATATGCGCTCCGCCGCCTTTAATTCCGATATAGCCGCCTTTCATACCAAGTGGATCACAGACCTGAACGATTCGCAATGGCCAGACGGGACTTATCCTGTGTACGCGCCAATGCCAGTTGCGGCAAACGGTAAGGCTGCTATAAGAGCTACTGACACCTATTCTCCGGGTTGGGCTGAAGCAGGTATTGTATGCCCGTATAATATTTATAAAATGTATGGGGATACAAAGATAATTACCGGATCATGGCCGTATATGATAAAATATATGCAGTTCCTCGAAAAAAGAAGCGAGGGTAAGTATTATTTCGCAGAAGCTAGCTTTGAAGATATTAATCCAAAAGGCGGGTTCGGCGACTGGCTGTCGGTAGGTAAAAAAACACCGCCCGATATGCTGGCAACCATGTACTATAATTATTGTGCATTGATGATGGTGGAAATGGCAAAAGCTATTGATAATACCGATGCTGCGACCTACTATAGCAACATCTCTGAAAAAATAAAGAAAGGTTTTGCCGAACATTATATTGGCGCTGACGGAAGATTAACCACCAATGCCGCTGCTTACAGAAATGGCAATGGATATGTTGATGGTTCTTTAGGGTTTTCAGGACATACCCAAACCGCTTACGCCAATGCCATTTACATGCATATACTTTCCCCGGCTAATCTTGTGAAGGCGGGGAGATACCTGCAACAACTGGTAGAAAAAAATAACAAACACCTGACAACAGGTTTTTTGGGTTTCAAACCATTATTACCCGCATTATCAGCTACGGGAAACACCAGGCTGGCATACACACTTGTCAGAGACACGGCATATCCTTCGCTGGGATTTGAGGTAGTGAATGGTTCTACCACAATATGGGAACGTTGGAACAGCTATATAAAGGGAAAAGGATTTGAGAATAATGCCGGCATGAACTCCTTTAATCATTACGCATTTGGTGCAATAGGTGAATGGATGTTTCAGAACATGGCGGGTATACAACCAGGGGATTCCGCAGGGTTCAGCTCATTTATCATTAAGCCTGAAATTGATTCTTCAGAGATTAATTATGTCAATGCTTCTTTTCATTCCATATATGGAGAAATTAAATCTTCATGGAGAAAAACAACTGCCGGACTGTTACAAAGTGTCACTATTCCGGTGAATACACATGCACAGGTATATATTCCTGCAAAAGAAGATTATATTTTTACATCCGGGGAAAATATTAAACATGTAAGAGGTATTTTACTAAAAGAAAGGAGAGATGACTATACATTGCTTGAGATTGGCTCGGGCAATTATGAGTTTGAAATTAATAGGTGATGTTTTTACACAAGTAGATACTCACAATTTTTCATCCTCTTCCCAAATTCATGTACGTTTGGGAAGAAGCTTAGTTCCCGGCTAATTCCGGTAAACTGAAAAAGTACCGATTGTATGTATACAACAAAGCCACGAATGCACGAATATGTAGTGGAGATTCGTAAATGATTGTAAGTGAATTATGTGCAATTCCTACACGATCTGATCTGACAAAAACATTGCTGCAAGGGTTGGATAAGAATTATTTCAAAATGTTTACAGTATTTTAAATACAGTGTACATTTACACGAATGTATTGCATAAAAGCACTGCAGACGCATTCGGATATCCATTGCATAGTAGGAATATATATAGTTAAACAGCAAAGCTCAATTCAAATTTTGCAGCCAAATGCATCAACTGGAACAATAAAAGCATAATGGTATGTTATTGCAGGGGTCAAGGTTGACAACAATAAAAACACTAAAGTAATTTTGAGTAAAATATTTAACATGAAAAATGCACTCTTGCTGGCCCTCCTTTTTGGGTCAGGTTTAGTTTTTTCCTGCAACAATGCAACAGATTCTGCAACTAACGCCATCTCAGGTGGTGATACCATCATTAACCAGAATCCGACGATTGTTGAAAAAGATTCTGCCGTATTAAAAGATGATTCTGCTACGGTACAAACGGCTGTAGGTGTGAAAGATGAGGAAAAGAATGCAATTAGTCAGGAAGCAAAAGAAGCTCAAAAGTTGAAAGCAGATGAAGGAAAATTGAAAGAAAAGCAATAAAAGTTACGCCCACATCTATCTTTTAATACGGGTATTTGAATCTGATATATAACTATTTCTTGCGGCGTACAGTCCACTAAGAAGTAGGGCAAAGGTTACTATTATCAGGAATATAAATGAAAACTCCCAGGAATTAGTCCAGCCGTATAATGCACCAAACAATGCTGGACCAATCGCTGCTTCAAAATATCCTACAGACTGGGACATGCCCGATAGTGCTGCAGATTCTTCTACGGTCTTTGTTCGCAGAATAAAAAAAATAGTAGCCAGTGCAAACGCTAACCCAACTGAAATGCCAATAAGAAATGCTGCTGCTGTGATATATTCGGTTTTAAAAAACAGGACCAACGTTAAACCAGTCAACAGCAAAACAAACGTCATCCATATCAGTATAGTCTGGTTTTTCATTTTGTTGGCCAACAGGGGACCAATAAGCATCATAGGCACCTGACCCATTTGAACGTAAGAAAGTAACCATCCTGCCTTGCCGGCGTCCATTCCCCAACTCTGCAAAATGGTTGGAAGCCAGGCTGCAAATACATAAAAAATTATAGATTGGAAACCCATGAAGAATGAGATCTGCCAGGCGAGACGTGATTTCCATACAGCCTTAATGATTTTATAATCCGGCGCCGGATGTGCGGGCTCTTTTTTCTTTACCAGGGGTAGCCAGCAAAAAAATGTAAATAAAGCCGGCATTCCCCAAATACCAATAGACCCCTTCCAGCCTAAGCTATTTATTTTTCCTAAACTAATACTATATCCGACTGCCAATGCCGAAGTGAGGTTCATAGAGACCAGGTATATGCCTGTTACCAGCCCGGTTTTATATGGGAATCGCTTTTTAATAAAAGCAGGTATCAAAACATTGCCGATAGCAATGGAAATACCTATCAAAATTGACCCGGCAAATAGAAATAAGATATTTCCTGCTGAACGAATAAAGATGCCAAAGGCAAGTAGTAGTAATGAATAAAGCAACAGTTTTTCCAACCCGAGAATGTTTGACAGCCTGGGCATAAAGGTTGAAAAAAGTGAGAAGCAAATTAAAGGAGTAGTAGTAATCAATCCTGCCATAGTGGGGGTAAGATGAAGTTGTTGTATCATTTCGGGGACAATTGGACCAACTGCAGTTATAGGAGCGCGTAAATTTGCAGCGATCAGTATGATGCAAAATAATATTGTAGCAGATGCCCAATTAAATTGTATATTCTTCAATTTCCGTAGGAATATGTGCAAATTAACGGATAATTCTCTTCCTGTTTGTACATTAACAGTATTTCAAAATCCGAATAACAAATCTGGTTATGTCATCTTATTTTTGCAACTCATTTTAAAATAGTGAGTATGTCATCTCCCATTCATAGTTTCAGAAAAATTGCTGTTGCAGAAGGTGTCTCCTATATATTGTTATTGTGTATAGCCATGCCATTAAAATATTTTTTTCAGTTTCCTGCAGCAGTGAAGTATGTAGGTTGGGGTCATGGGTTATTATTTATTGCTTATGTTGGTTGCCTGCTTGTATGCCGGACAAAATATAAATGGAGTTTTAAAAGAACAGTTTTTTTCTTTATTGCATCATTGCTCCCGTTCGTACCTTTTGTGGTGGAAAGGCAACTGAAAAAAGAAGATGCTATATAAGCTAATATCTATGGGTGAGTTTTGAAACCCGTATAATTCTTAAATCAGTAGTTTTAAATGCTCCTGAATCTTTCGATTCAATATTTTATTAATTGTTTTTGTAGTTTATGGTATTATGTTAATAAATATTATTTCTTAAAAAAGGGCTAGGTTCAACTTCTCATTGCTAAAACAAATTAAGGAACAATAGAAAAGAGAACCTAATACCTCATCCCGTCCATCTTGCTTTATTTTACAGAAATGATTTGAACTGGTCCTAAAAGTCCCGATGGCAATAATGGAGAATCTGCTTTATAAAACGGCATGGTTGTATATGTAATCTTCTTTTCTATGCCAGGTTGTAGATCTCCTATTAGTCTGTTTACCCAAAGATTAGTCACTCTCACTTCAAGTTTATTTTTACCGGGATTTATATGTGGAGTGATATTTACTCTAAATGGATGCTTCCATAAGATTCCGGCTGATTTTTCATTTATCAATACCTCTGCAATGTCTTTTACATCTCCAAGATCAAGCCAGAGTTCAGCTCCTTGTTTAAACCAGTTGTTTGCTGCGTCAATGGTTTGGGTATATATGGCGGTACCCGAAAAGTATTTGATTCCTTTATCAGCATTGTCTGTCCACGAACTGAGTTGGTCAAGAATAATGTTGTCCGGGGCGCCACGTTCCTTTTGAAAATCTATTCTCCATGGTTTCTCCAAATTGGTAATAGGTATTTCTTTTTTAATCGGGATAGATACATTTGATAATTTGGTGTTTTTCCCGAAAACAACAAAAACTGCATCATTTGGTGAAAGTGATAAAACAACTTTTGTGCGTCCATTTTCTATGTTGTATGACACAGCTTCCTTTTTACCTGTTTCAGGATGCCATATTTCAACAGATTTTCCTGAAACTCTGAAGCTGGCTTCAATTTTTTCGTAATTATTGCTTCTGCTGTTTATCCAGTACAATTCTGCCTCTGGCAGTTGTCTATGCACAAAAAGAAGTTGAGTTTCTGGTTGAGGTCTTATATATTTTAAGTCTGGCTGTATCTGAAGATCTTCCAATACTCTTGCAATATTTGAAGTCGAAAATACTTGCCCCTTGCCATATTTATTAAACAGCATGTTATGACCCCATAACTCATTTGCAAGGCTATTAAATGTTTTGGTGTTTTCATTTAACCCGGTAGGTGATATTGGTTTTGGTCCTGCAACAATTGCTCCGGCATTAACCATCTGTTGAATTTTCTGTAATACTTGCAGTGGGATATGCATGCAATTTGAATCAAGTACCAGTATTGTATACTGCATGCCGTAAGGTGTTACAATCTTATTGTTTTTTACAGAAAGAAGATTAAGTAAAGCATCTGTATTTACGAAATCGTAATTATATCCCTCAGGAATATCGGGTAACTTTTCCCCGAATAGAGAAGTGATATTATTATCTTCTCCATAGTAATAAATAATATCGGCAACAAATTTTCCCTGCTGCAGTAAATAGCAACTCCGGGAAAGATAGCTGGTCCATGCTTTTGCCTGCTCAGCCCAGGTTTCATGGCGGTTAAACCATTGCCCAAAAGGTCCAAGACCTAATCCTGGTATTTTATCATCTACCGGTTGATGAACCGATGTATGAATTACAAAACGGTTCAATCCATTTGCCATCTCAAGGTCTGCGGTGGGTTTTAATTTCTCGGGTGAATAGGACCAGGCATTTCCTAATGTCCCAATTGCTGTGAGCGATTCAGCAGCCACTAAGTTTTGTCCGTATATATGTGCAACTGATGCTGATTCGCGAATATCAGCTTTATATCTTGTACCATCACGGCCTATTGGTCCGGGAACCCACATAGCAGACATGGGAATAGCAGCAGTACGTTTTACTTCCATACCGTCGGCAATTAATGCTCTCCCGCTTTCATGTGATTCAGAATAACGTTTCATACCTCTTTCTTTTAATAAGGTAGTCAACAGATCATAATGATTTTCCACGACGAGCTCACTGAGAGTTTTTCGAAAATCCCATAAGAAACTTTCACTCGCTTCTGCACTTTTAATAATTCTTCCTGTAAGCACAGGCATCCATTGTAATAAATTGTAACCACGACGTTTTTGAAATTCTTCGGGCAGGGTATTCGTCCAGTTTTGAGTACCTGCTTCCCAACTATCGGTAACAACATACTGCAATCCTTTGCTTCCCATCAAATTTTGTGTTGCACTTTTATATTGATTAAGATAATTGGTAAAATATGCTTTTACCGCATTCGCATCAAGTTTATCTACTTCAAGTCCTGTAGCCTCCGGTGAAGCCGGGTGATTTTGTTTTCCTGTAAGTGAATAACCAAAACGAACAATGTTCCATTTACCTGGTGGTACATTCCAAATGAGTGTACCATCAGGAGAAAATTTATCAGTGATATTAATTACATCAGTTGAATTAATAATATCGTTGGTGGGGGATGTTGCCAGATTATAAAAATTTCCTCCGGTGGCAAATGCAGCTTTTTCTTCAAACATATTTATTCTGGAAGCCGTGTGCAGTACCAATTCACTAATTTCTGTTCCAGGCGGTGCCTTAGCGGGAGAATTGTTGCTGCCTAGTGAACTAAAACTGAATTTTGGTGGAGGGTTTTTGATGGTAATGCGAAAATATTTTGCTGTAATTGCCGGAATTGAAATAGTTTGCTGAAGTACGTTACCTGCTGGTATATAGCATATTCTGTTGAAATGTTGTCCATCGTCACTCACTTCGAGACTTCGGGTGTCTTTAAAATCACCAAACAAACCGAAAGGCCCTTTGTCACCACCTCCAACAATAGTTAAAGCTTTAATAGTTTGAGGTTGATCAAATACAAATTGTATCCATGCGTATCCCTTGATTGTATCAGAAGGCAGCAGATTAGTTGTAGCGAGATCACCATCGGTAAGTTGTTGAATATTGAAATTACCACCGCTTGAAGTCACAACAGGTTTCATCATACTAAGTGGTATATCTGTATCAGGCAGTTTATATGCCAGCACAGCAATATCTTCATAATATTGGGGCGGAGCTTCAACTGCCGCACTTAACCCTAATTGTGATTGTACCGGTAGATTTTGGAAAGTACCTGTTATAGTGGGTGGATGCGGCAGAACTTCTGCGAACTGCTTTCCACCTTCGATTCTCTTTTCAGCCCAAACCAGTTTTTTCATACCGTCTTCAGGTTTTACCCATGGTCCTCCACTTTCGCTCCATCCCGGCGAACCTGCAATAGCCATTTCGAGATGTAAAGAATCCGCAAGTTTTGTTGCAAAATAAAATGCATCTTTCCATTCAGGTGTCATATAGGTAAGCCGGTTTTTAACGATTTGAGGTGTCATCAATGCAGCATCAAAATTTTGAAATCCGCCAATGCCTGATCGTGACATCCATTTCAAATCTTTTGAAATTCCGTCTTTGGTAATATTGCCATTCATCCAATGCCACCATACACGTGGCTTAGATACATCTGGAGGTTTTACAAAACCACTATATAATTTACTTTGGGAAGATTGATTTACCTGTTGGGAAAAGGAAGTAAAAAATGACAAAAATATAGTTGCAGTAAATATTAGTTTTTTCATAAGAATTTTTTTTTTAAAGTTAGAACTATAAATGGTTATGTTATAATAAAGCCGAGCACAATGGGTAAGCATGCCTTGTGCTTTTGCTTCATACTTCTTATTTATGATGAATGTAGCATAGTAAATTATTAAATCCATCATGCACCGTCATGCTTTTCAATATTGATTAATTAACCTGAAGTACTTACGGGGAGGGTTTATTCAAAAACGGGTCTGTTCTGTTTCTTGTTGAAAGTAAGAAATACTGCAGCTTAATGCTTTGCTGGTTTATACTGCCTTTAATATAAATTGGTAACAGTTGTAGTTTTGGTTTTTCTATCCTGTATGGTTTTTGTAAGGAGAAACAGAGTATTACAATGAGCTTAATGTAGTCCGTGTTATTTTACTATAAATTTAAACGATCAATTTTAAGTTTTTTTTAAAGAATGGTTTGAAATAATTTACTTACATGACGGTGCAGGATAGTTATTATGATTATTGATTTTATATTTGAAAACGCTTCTATTGTGCCAGGCAAATATTTTAATTACTAACGAAAACTGCTTTGTATGAAAAAAAAACTTCTTTTTGTTACCTGAGCTTGAATTCCATTACAGAATAGACTTGAGAATAATGTATATGACTTTGGTATAAGACCGTCCCCATTTTTTTATTCATTCATTTTGTGTAGTAGCAATTTTTTATTACTAACAATACAAGGTTTCTATTCTCTTGTTTTACACTTTCTGTGCTTTCAAATAGGGATATATATATTCAATACGAATAAGTATTAACGGTTCTGCCTGTATTCATATTCAGCTTGCAGTTTGGCCTTTTATTTTCTCATTTTAATAATTACTATTATGCTCTTCAGACGTGAAATTTCTTTAAAAAGAAGCCAATGGATTTTATTGGTAGTTATGATTTTTTTTTCTGTTCGGCTTTTTAGTCAGGACAAAAAAGTATCAGGAACAGTAACGGATGCGGGAACTTCTGTGGGTCTTCCAGGGGTTACCGTAAACGTTAAGGGTACCAAACTTACTACCCAAACAGATGAAAAAGGAAATTATTTCATTACGCCCGGGAAAGGGAAAGTACTTGTTTTTTCATTTGTAGGTTATGAACAACAAGAGCTTAACATTGATAACAGGAGTTCAATTAATGTTTCGATGACTGTGGATGCGAAGGGATTAGGTGAAGTAGTTGTAGTGGGCTATGGTAGTCAGTTGAAAAGAAATGTTACCGGCGCTGTGCAGACTATCAGTGAATCTGAAATAAAAGATTTGCCCGTCTCTACCGTTGCTCAAAAACTACAGGGACGTTTGGCTGGTGTTCAGATTAATCAAACTACTGGCAAACCAGGGCAGGGTATGTCAGTCAGGATACGTGGACAGGTTTCTGTTTCTGCAGGAAGTGATCCATTGTATGTTATAGACGGATTCCCCATTACAGGTAATATCAACAATTTGAATCCCGACGAAATTGAGAGTATTTCAATATTGAAAGATGCAGCTTCAACATCACTCTATGGTTCTCGTGCTGCTAATGGAGTTGTTTTAATATCCACTAAAAAAGGAAAACCTGGTCAAACAAATATTGGTATCAACACTTATGCCGGTTTGCAACAGGTGCCTATGCGCGGACGTATTAAAATGATGAATGCAGAAGAGTTCGCAGAGTTTAAGAAAGAGTATTATGAAGATGCCGGGCAACCTGTTCCCGTAGAGTTCCAAAACCCTGCCGACTACAGGAACAAGAATAATGACTGGTATAATGCATTGTTAAGAAAGGCAGGCTTACAAAGCTATAATCTTACAATTACATCGAATACTGATAAGCTGAGTACTGCTTTGGTGGGGGGTATATTAAATCAGGATGGTGTTGTATTGAATAATACTTATAAAAGGTATTCGCTCCGTATGAATATGGAATACAAGATTGCAAAAAATCTGAAAATAGGATTTAATATTGCTCCGTCTTATGTATTCGATAATACACCAAGAACTGACGGAGACCGAGGCACCGGAATTCTTTTTAATGCTTTACACACATGGCCGGTGATGCCGATTTATGATGATAATGGTGAACTTACTTTGTATAATAAGTTTCCCGGTAGCACAGGGAATATCTTCAACTATCCTAACTGGGTAAGAGCAGCAGATGAATTGGTGAATGAGACAAAAACAAATACACTGATAGGAAATGCATTTGTACAATACAGTCCAATTAAGGGGCTTACACTTAAATCAACTTATAATATTGAAAATACCAATTCCAAGTTCTTCTTTTTTAATCCATCAACAGCTACCAGTGCTATAAATGTCCCAGTTCCAACTACTGCGGTTTCCATTCGTCAGGATATGCAGGCACAGAGCTGGTTGAATGAAAATCTTGTAACATATTCCAGGAGTTTTGGTGAACATAACTTTGAATTACTAGCCGGGTTTACTAATCAGAGATTTAGGTATCAAAGTGCAAGGATACAGGCAGATACTTACTCTGATGATCGCTTGCCAACAATTCAAGGGGCATTAAATATTAATCGTTCAGGTTCAAATACAAGCAGTGATGCACAGGAATGGTCGTTAACTTCTTATCTTTCCAGGCTCACTTATAATTTTAAAGGCAGGTATCTGTTGACTGCAGCTGTCCGTAGTGATGGTTCTTCGCGCTTTGGAAATAACAATCGTTGGGGGGTATTCCCTTCAGCTTCTTTGGGGTGGGTTGTGTCTGATGAAAATTTCATGCAGCATCTCAAAGCAGTGTCTTTTGCAAAGTTTAGAGCTAGCTATGGATTGATAGGAAACAACAATATTGGTAATTATACTCAATATGCACTTGTGAATAACACTGTTAATGCAGTCTTTGGAAATACGGTAGCTTCAGGAGCTGTAGTTACATCACTTGCAAATCCAAATCTTGGTTGGGAAACGACGAAACAATTTGATTTTGGTTTAGATCTGGGTTTATTTGAAAACAGGATACAATTCAACTATGATTTTTACACTAAACGTACAACCAATCTGCTGTATAGTGTGCAGGTGGCTCAGGAGTCAGGGTTCTCCAATTTTAATGACAATATTGGTGAAATAAAATTCTGGGGCCATGAATTTTCATTGACTACTCTTAACACTGTTGGTAAATTTAGATGGACTACCAGTGCAAATATTTCATTCAACAGAAATAAAGTAATGGCCCTTGCGGATGGAATTGACAGGGTATATGGTACATTTCATATAACTCAGGTGGGAAAACCTTTCGGGCAATTTTATGGGTTAATAGCTGAGGGTGTATATTTAAACCAGCAGGATTTAGATAAGAACCCATCCATTCCTGGTCGGTCTACAGTAGGAAGCATAAAGATAAAAGATGTAAATGGCGATGGTGTAATAACTTATGGTGGTGATAAAGATGATCGTACTATCATCGGCAGTCCCTTCCCTAAGTTTATTTATGGTATAGTCAATAATCTCGAGTATAAAAATTGGGATTTCTCCATTGCCGGGTCAGGCTCTTATGGAAATCAATTACTGATACGCCATCTGTATAGTACAGCTAACCTTGATGGAGTATTCAATCTTGTTGAAGGAGTGAAATACAGATTCAGATCGGTTGATAATCCGGGGAAAGGGTTTTACGGAACCACTGTCGGGGGCGGTAATGTTACCGGGGTGGAAAGAGATTGGATGAATAGTCGTTTTATTGCAGATGCTTCTTTTTTCACAATAAAGAATGTTACACTGGGCTATAACGTTGGTATTAAAAGTAAAGCAATTAAATCTATTCGGATTTATGGTTCAGTTCAGCAATTGTACACCTTCACCAAATACTGGGGTGGTCCAAACCCCGAGACCAGTGCGCAAAGCAATGGACAAGGTGACGGTGGCAACCTTAGCCAGGGAGTTGATTTATCAAATTACCCTGTTCCGCGTACATTCACTTTGGGAGTTAATTTGAATTTTTAAGAGAGATTCTATTTGCTAATATTTTATTCTATATAATATGAATACAAAAATTTTAATACTGATATGTGCAGTAGGTGTAATGATGACCAGCTGTAAAAAATTCCTGGAAATTACACCTGAAACTTCTTTGAGTTCTGCGACTTTTTTTGTTAAAGAAGCGGATTTCCAACAGGCTGTTAACGGAGCGTATGTACCGCTTAGGTCTATATTTAATGACAGAGCCTGGATATTAGGTGAAATGCACTCAGACAATACATACTATCCACGTAATGTTCTTTTTGGTGCAGTAGACCCCACTGAAAATGTTGCAGATTTTGCACTGCCTGTTTCAAACGGAACCACAACAAATACCAACGTGCTAAATCAATACCGTTTGGATTATCAAATTATCGCAAGGGTAAACCAAATACTTGCTACAATTGATAAGATTAACTTTGACCCAAATTCAAAGAGCAACCTGAGAGGACAGTCTTTCTTTCTTAGGGCATTCGCGTATTTTGAACTTGTAAGGTATTTTGGTAAAGCACCTATGCATCTTACTCCAGTTGCAAACAGATCAGAAGCCACTGCAGACCTGGCAACTACTGAGCAATTATACAGTCAGATAGAAGATGATGCTAAACAAGCTGCCCAGTTATTACCCCTAAAATCGGTACAGGAACCCGGACGTGCAACTTCAGGGAGCGCCAAAACGTTATTAGGTAATCTATATATTGTACAAAAACGATGGGCTGATGCAGCTGCAATTTTGAAAGAAGTATTTGATAGTCATGAATACTCGCTGATGCCAGATTATAATGATGCTTTTTCTTATACTAATTCCAATAAGAATAATGCTGAATCTGTTTTTGAAATTCAATACCAGGAAGGTGCTTCTGGTTATAATGGAAGTTTGATATATAATTTTTTGCCACGTCCAATGACCAGCGCTGAATTACAACCTATTACTCAAACGTCCAACCCTCAGAGTTTATCAGGTGAGGGAAACAATATTCCAACTCCCGATATTATTGCAGCTTACGAAGCAAATGATAAGAGAAAGGATATTTCAATTGGTTATGTCACCCTTAGCCAAAGCCTGAGAGCTAACAAAGTTTATCCATATATTAAAAAATTTGCGAGACCTCATGCTCAACATGGTAACACCGGCAATAATTGGCCCGTATATCGGTATTCAGAAGTGCTGTTATTCCTGGCCGAAGCACTAAATGAGCAGGGTAAAACTAATGATGCAAAAGAATATATCAATTTGGTGCGCAAAAGAGCAGGACTCGGTGATACTCCAGCTGCAAATAAAGAAGATATGCGTACAGCTATTTATAACGAACGCAGAGTGGAACTCGCCTTTGAAAATAAACGTTGGTTTGATCTTGTCAGAACAGACAGAATAGAAGAAGTTATTGTACCTTATGGTAACAGGATTAAATCTAATCCACTTAATTATTATTATCCGGATGGAGTTAATCCGCCAAGCAATGCATTTACAAACCTTGATAAATATTACGGATTACCAGCTGATGAAGCATCATTGTCTCCCTATTTTTAATGGAGATTGAATGATGAATAAGAATTTGTAAATCAGTACAGTTTTTTTAGGGGCTATTTTTTATGATTACGACCTGGTGGATGCAAATTTTCACCAGGTCTGCTTTTTATTAAAAGTCCTGCTGTTTCTGATATATATATGTCTTATCCTATACCGGGAATATAGTACCTTTCATGTATATCCAAAATTTTTCCATTCATTATTTAAACACTTTCGGTTATGATCAGCAAGATTTTTGCAGGAGTTTTATTAAGCCTGGCGATTACTTTTGCTTTAAAAGCACAAACATTTGAGATCCCTGATACTACTTATCAATTGCCACCATTATTAAAATCCCAGTCCGGTAAAGCAATCCTTACTGCTAAGGATTGGGAAAAAAATCGCCGGCGGGAAATACTTTCATTGTTTGCAAATAATGTTTATGGCAAAACTCCGTCAAAAAAGCTGCCATTGAGATTTGAAGTTCTGGAGGTTTCTCCTTCGGCACTATATGGAACGGCTACACGAAAACAGGTACGGGTGTATTTTTCAAACGATGAAAAATACTATATGGATATTTTAATGTACTTACCCAATAATACCGATAAACCTGTGCCACTCTTCCTGGGGCTGAATTTTGGCGGCAACCAGGCTATAAATGCAGATCACGGTATATTGGTTTCAAAACGCTGGTTTAGGTATGATAAAAGCAAGGGGTACTCAAATCATTATGCTACCGAAGCATCACGTGGAACAGATGCTGCCGCCTGGCCGGTGGAAGAAATTATTAAACGTGGGTATGGTTTGGCAACAGTGTATTATGGCGATCTTCAACCCGATAGCAGTAACAGTGCAAATGGAGGCATTGCACCTTTGTTTTATAAAAAGGGACAAACAATGCCTGTACCAGATGAATGGGGCGCTATTGGTGTTTGGGCTTGGGGATTGAGCAGGGCTATGGATTATCTGCAAACGGATCATGCCGTTAATGCTAAAAAAATTGCTGTTATAGGTCATTCCCGTCTTGGAAAAACTGCGTTATGGGCGGGAGCACAGGATAAACGATTTGCGTTTGTGATTTCAAATGATTCGGGTGAAGGCGGAGCCGCCATTACACGGAGGAAATACGGAGAGACAATTACGAAGATCAACACAGCATTCCCGCATTGGTTTTGTAATAACTATAAATCCTATAATGACCGTGAAGATGAATTACCAGTCGACTACCATGAACTGATCGCTTTGATAGCTCCCCGTCCTGTATACGTGGCCAGCGCATCGGAAGATCAGTGGGCAGATCCCACAGGTGAATATCTTTCTGCCTGGCATGCGGGTGAAGTATATAAATTATATGGGCTGGCAGGGTTAACTAATATTACACCACCTTCAATTAATACACCAGTGGGCAATGGATCAATTGGCTACCATTTACGGGAAGGAGTACATGCTATGACTTACTATGACTGGCAGCAATACCTCAATTTTGCAGATAGAGAATTGAAATAATAAACAGGGAATAGCACATGTTGAATGAAAGAATAACTAAATGTTTTAAAATTAGAAAAGGACAAATTGATGACCTGGACGAACTACAAATGCTGTTTATTGAAACGGTAACTGAAGTTTGCATAAGCGACTATGCAGATGACCAAATTGATGCGTGGATTTCAGACACTAAAAACAACGTCAACAGGCAACGTTGGGTTGATGCGTTAAGCAATCAATTTGTTTTAGTGGCTCAGGACGAGAATAAAATTATAGGCTTTGCAACACTTGACTGTGGAAACTACATTGATTTCCTGTTTGTTCACAAAGACTTTCAACGACAAGGCGTTGCCAACAAACTTTATAAAGAAATTGAAAATGAGGCTTTACATCAACAAAGTGCATATCTGACTTCTAATGTTAGCAAAACTGCGAGGCCATTTTTTGAAAATAATGGATTTGTAGTAGTTAAAGAGCAAGTCGTACATATAAAAGGAGTAAAGCTGACGAACTATAAGATGATGAAAACGATTGGCAAAACCTGAATGCCCTACAAACAAAACGGCTGTGATGGGATAAACGAAGTAATCATTCGAGGCAAGGGCTTCCTGTAACGAGAAGATTGCAGTATAAAAGAGCCTATATTTTCTTGGATGAATTTTTTTTGTAAAATGATCCCGCCGGGATGACATCATTTGCATTTATGAATAAGAATTATCTGCTTCGCGTACAACATCTTTCAAAATCATTTCCGGGTGTGAAGGCGCTCGATGATATACATTTAGATATTGAAGCCGGAAAAGTGCATGCCGTAATGGGAGAGAACGGAGCGGGGAAGTCAACATTGATGAAGATACTTATTGGGATGATGGCGCCTGATAGTGGTAGTATATTTTTCAAAGGAGAGAACACTTCATTTCGTTCAGTTCATGATGCTATCAAAGCAGGGTTCTCTATGATTCACCAGGAACTACTGCCATTTCCCGATCTGACTGTTGCAGAAAATATATATATGGGCAGGTACCCGGTCATTTTTCCCGGATGGGTGAACCGCAGGAAACTGAATGCAGATGCGCAACAATTGATAAACAGGTTAGGATTATCGGTAAAGGCTAACCGAAAAATGAAGACGCTCCGTATTGCAGAAATGCAGATGGTGGAAATAGCAAAAGCTATATCCAATAATGCAGCATTGATGATTATGGATGAACCTACATCAGCCATTTCTCAAAAAGAAGTGGATACACTATTTGCTATCATAAAAAATCTTACTGCAAGTGGCGTAGCTGTCATATATATTTCACATAAAATGGACGAGGTGCTACAGATTGCCGATACAGTAACGGTATTGCGTGATGGAAAATGTATAGTCACCCGGGCTGCTTCTGAACTGAATAAGGATAGCCTAATTAGTATGATTGTGGGCAGACCGATCGACATAATTTTTGATAAGAAACATTTTGAGCGTGGAGAAATATTGTTGTCAGTAAGAGACCTGTCGGGTAATGGGTTCAGAGAAGTCAGCTTTGATGTGTATGCCGGTGAAATACTTGGTGTGGCCGGATTAATGGGGGCGGGCAGAACAGAGATCATGCGTGCCCTATTTGGACTGGATGAGATCCGATCGGGTACTATTTATTTTAAAGGGAACCCGGTAAAAATAAAATCTCCGGATGTGGCAATGGCGCTTGGAATTGGCTTTATAAGTGAAGACAGAAAGGAAACCGGGCTGGTGCTGACCTCAACAGTAAAAAAAAATATTACCCTGGGTGCATTGAATCTTTGCAGCCATAATTATATTATTGATAAGAAAAAGGAAGCTATAATTGCTGATGAGCAAATTCTCAGGTTTAAAATAAAAACTACCGGACGCAACCAGGTAATCAATTTTCTGAGCGGTGGCAATCAGCAAAAAGTTGTACTGGCCAAGGTATTATTGCGCGATCCACAGGTGATAATATTTGATGAGCCTACGAGAGGAATTGATATCGGAGCAAAAGCGGAAATATACAGGATGATGACAGAACTGGCTGCAATAGGAAAAGCAATTATTATGATTTCGTCGGAGCTGCCTGAAGTATTGGGAATGAGTGACAGGATACTTGTAGTACGTAATGGAAAGATTACGGGCGAAATGAAAGGTGAAGAAGCTACTCAGGAAAAGATAATGCATTTTGCTATGGTATAACAGTCCCTTTACTTTTTACTTGCAATATTCTATTTTATTCATAATATCACAACATGATTGCCGGCAAACTGAAACAGGGTTCTAATATTATTTCGCGATATGGAATTTTTATTGCATTTATTGTATTGTGCATATTGCTATCTGTAGCAACGCCACACTTCTTAACGGGGCAAAACCTGCTGATCATTCTACGGCAGGTGTCCGTAAACGGTATATTGGCAATTGGGGTGACATTTGTAATCATTGCAGGAGGCATAGATCTGTCGCTGGGTTCTGTGGTAGCGCTTACGGGTGTGGTGGCTGCAGGGTATGCGCATCCCAACACCTATCCGCTTATTGTACCCTTGCTGATTGGATTGTTTACCGGAGTAGGAGTAGGGCTAATTAATGGATTAGTAATCACGCTCGGAAAAGTAGCGCCATTCATTGTCACTCTTGGTATGATGACCATGGCTCGTGGGCTTGCTTTGGTATGGAGCGACGGGCGGCCGGTTAGCAATCTCTCTCCTGCATTTAATTTTATAGGAGGCGGTGATTGGTTGTATATCCCTGTTCCCATCTTATTGTTTGTACTGGTAGTTGTTGTATCGTATATACTGCTTAATAATACTACCATTGGCAGGTATATATATGCCGTTGGTGGAAATGAGCAGGCTGCAAAGGCTTCCGGAATACGTGTAAATGCCGTAAAACTTTTTGCATATATAATATGCGGCGGACTGGCAGCGCTTGCAGGCATAGTGCTTGCCTCACGTATTACCACTGGACAACCTAATGCCGGTATAGCCTACGAACTTGATGCTATTGCTGCTGTTGTAATTGGAGGCACAAGCCTGATGGGTGGCAGAGGTACGGTAACCGGGACAGTTGTGGGTGTACTAATCATTGGCATCATCAACAATGGATTGGATCTTTTGAATGTAAGTTCTTATTATCAGCAAATCATAAAAGGGGTGATTATTATTGGGGCGGTGTTGCTGGATAGGAGAAATGCAAGGTAAGATTATTAAAAAAAGGATGTCATCAATTTTAATCTGCAGCCGATAGGCATTATTGCAGACAAGAAAACTATGAAAAATTATTATCTTGAATCTTCTAAACAATAACAATGAATATAATGCTCAACAGAATAATATTTCTGGTTTGTTCTTTAATCCTGTTTACCGCCTGCCATCAGCAAACTAACAGCAACGGAGAAAAGATTCCTGTAATCGGTGCCTCTATGTTAAGCCTTCAGTCGGAATTTGTGGTAAATCTAAAAGACGCTATGGGAGCCCATGCAAAAGAAAAGAATGTAGAGCTTATAGTGAACGACGCCCAACGCACAGCAGAAAAGCAGGTGCAGCAGGTTGAGACCTTTATCTCCCAGAAAGTAGATGCGATTATTTTAAATCCCTGTGAAGTGGAAGCAAGTTCACCTGCCATAGCAAAAGCAAAAGCGGCGGGTATTCCCATCATCAATGTGAATTCAGAAACGTCAGCTACTCCTGATGGGTTTGTTGGGTCAAAGGATGAACAGGCGGGAGAGATAGCTATGGAACAAATTGCAAAACTATTGGGCGAAAAAGGAAATGTAGTGATGATTGACGGCTACATGGGACAGGCGGCGCAGATCAAGCGGGCTATTGGAGCAAAAAATATATTGACAAAATATCCTGATATCAGAATATTGGCAGAACAAACTGCAGAGTGGGACCGGGCCAAAGCTATGAGCCTGATGGAAAACTGGATACAGTCGTACGGCAACAAAATCAATGCGGTGTTTGCGCATAATGATGAAATGGGAATGGGTGCTTTGCAGGCGCTTGAACAGGCCAAACTAAAAGACAAAGTTATAGTGGTGAGTATAGATGCTATTGCAGATGCACTGCAGGCGGTAAAAGATGGAAGACTTGATGCTACGGTATTTCAGGATGCGAAAGGCCAGGGCACAGGCGCAATTGATATGGCTTTGCAACTGATAAAAAAACAACCTCTTGAAAATAATGCAATTTTTATTCCTTTTCAACTGGTGACTAAAGAAAACGTGGAAGGGTATATGAAGAAATAATTGGAAGCATGAAACTGAGTATATTGTTTCTGTCTGTACGATTGCTGCATAGTGATGTGAAAGTACAAGGGAGTAACCCACGATATTCATCGGAGCAGGCACAATGGAAGCTGTATGGTAGCACAATATCCGGTAACCACATAAAACAATAACCATGTCGCGGTACAAAAATATAATGACACTCGATGAATTTACTATACAACAACTTCGGCTTTTCCCTCATGCAACGGGTGAATTGTCGGGGCTGTTGCGCGGTATCGGGCTTGCTGCCAAACAGGTGAATCATGAGGTAAACAGGGCGGGTATAGCTGATATACTTGGCGCTGCAGGGGCTGTGAATGTGCAGGGAGAAGAAGTGCAGAAGCTGGATGTGTATGCTAACAATGTTTTTATTGAAGTATTGCGATCGGGTATTAACTGTGCCGGTATTGTATCTGAAGAGAATGAAGAGGCGGTGATTTTTGATGATACAAGAAGTAATGCTTCTAAATATATATTGCTGATGGATCCGATTGACGGTTCCGGCAATATAGATATTAATATTTCAATCGGCAGCATTTTTAGTGTATATCGCAGGTTGTCGCCCATTGGTCAACCCGCAACACTTGAAGATTTTTTACAGAAAGGCATAAAACAAGTAGCTGCAGGATATGTAATTTATGGTTCTTCTACTATGCTGGTGTATGCCACCAGGCGTGGTGTAAACGGATTTACTCTTGATAATAGTATCGGTGAATTTTACCTGAGCCATCCGGGTTTAAAAATACCTGCACGCGGTAAATTTTATTCATTTGATAATTGCTATTACAACCAGGTGGCGCCCGAAATCAGGCGTTATGTAGATTATTGTATGTCGGTTGAAGAGAATAAAACAGGGCCATACTCAAACCGTTATTATGGATGCATGGTGGCAGATACTCATCGAAATCTGCTGAAAGGCGGAATTTTTTTCTATCCTGCTGTAGCAGGTAAACCTGATGGTAAACTGAGGCTTTGTTATGAATGTAATCCAATGGCTTTTATTACTGAGGTAGCCGGCGGAAAAGCTACAAACGGAAGGGAGAGGATATTGGATATCCAGCCCCGGCATATTCATCAGCGAAGCCCGTTGTTTATTGGATCTGAAGAGATGATGGAAGAAGTACATCAGTTTATGAAATAAAAAAACCCGGATAGCTCCGGGTTCTGTTCTTTATAGATTAACCTCTGGTCTGTGCATCATGTTTTTGTTTATAAATGGCACGGCTTGCGCGATTTTCCTGTCGGTGCAATTTTGCTCTTTCTTTACCGGTGACTACGCCATCTGCTTTCGCTTCTTTTTTATTTTGCTGAATTTTTGCTTCCCGGGCTTCCAGCCTCACCGCTTCTTTCCTGGTGAGTTCGCCGTCTTTTACACCTTCTTTAATTCTATGTTGCTGGTGTATCTGCCTGTGTGTAATACGAGGAGTTTTAGTTTGAGAAAATCCTGCTGAAGCTAATGCAATGAAAGCTAATGATAAGCCTGTAGCGATAAATAACTTTTTCATAAAGGGTAATTTAATTGTTTATGGAGTATTCTGACTGCGGTGGAGTAGTGGGGTTTAATGGACGTTTAATTTTTTTTAGATACAGGTTTGGATTTATCATTCATCAATCTATTGTAGCAGTTGAGATCTTGTTCCGGGTGAGTATGCGGGAGCGCTAAGATTGCATTTTCTTTTATGGTTTTGGCCCTGATGTGATATTTTTTTGTTAGTAAAGAGGCAGATAGGCTAAGCACTTGCTTTCCTTTACGACCTGGCGCTTTTGCGTGAAACCCTCTCATCCGCTACAGTTCTCCCACCTGTGAGAGACAGTGTGCAGAGTGAAAAATTGAAATGCAGCCGCCGCCTGATGATGTTGCTCGATTATTCCTATATTTAATAAATTGAAACCTGCTTTGAAAAACAGGAGAAATTTTTTGAAGATGACTGCTTTGGCAGGATTGAGCACCGGTGGTTTGCTACAGGGGTTCTCATTATCTGCAGCACTTTCATATGAAGATTTCCTAAAACATACCAACATGCCATTTGATGACACTTCTTTAAGCCTTATTGGACAATATGGTTCATGGGCAAACTCCCTTATTGAAAAGGAGTTGCCAAAATTTTCTTTCAGGAGAAATGAATGGACGGATATTGCCAAATGGAAAAACGCAGCAAAACAAAGGCTGATTGATCGCTTATCCATACCCGTAGTAAAAAAAACCGGTAGTACAACAACACATATTTATGAATATGATGGGCTAAGGATAGAAGAACTGGAATGGCAACTGGCTTACGGACGCCCGACAAAAGCTATATTGCTGAAGCCAATCAATACAAAGGGAAAATTGCCAGGTATACTTGCGTTTCATGATCATGGCGGGAATAAATATCTTGGAGTAAGAAAAATTACAAGAACATCTGATATTGTACCTTCTTTTGTTGCCGAACACCAGCAGGAGTCTTATGAGGGGCTTGCCTGGGCCAATGAAATTGCAAAGCGTGGGTATGTGGTATTGGTACCCGATGCCTTTCCTTTTGCCAGCAGGCGTGTCATGCTGCAGGATGTACCAGAGCATTTAAGAAATGGATTGACAGACGACGACCCCGAAAATCCGGAACATATCAAAGCATATAATGAATGGGCGGCGGAGCATGAACATATAATGGCTAAATCATTATTCAGTGCAGGCACCACCTGGCCCGGAGTATTTTTTGCAGAAGACCGTGTTGCACTTGATATACTTTGCAGCCGGCCGGATGTAGATAATATGCGAATAAGTTGCGGCGGACTTTCGGGTGGCGGTATGAGAACTGTGTTTATGGGAGGACTGGATGAAAGAATTAAATGCGCAGTGTGTGTAGGTTTTATGACTACCTGGAAAGATTTTATATTGCACAAATCTTTTACACACACGTGGATGACTTATGTACCTTTGTTGCCCAATGAACTGGACTTCCCGGAAATTCTTGGGTTAAGAACACCTTTACCCACGTATGTTCTAAACGATATAGACGATGGTTTATATACACTTCCGGAAATGAAACGTGCTGATGCTATTTTAAAAGATATTTATAAGAAAGCAGGTGCATCTGAAAATTATAAATGTTCCTTCTATCCCGGGCCACATAAGTTTGACAGGAAAATGCAGGCGGATGCTTTTGACTGGTTTGATCAATGGTTGAAATAAAGAAGTAAAAGATATACAACAATGGAAATGATAATTTGCAAAGATGCTTCAGCATTAGGTCGGCAGGCTGGAATAGCTGCAGGAGAAGTTATCAGGAACGCTATTAAGACAAAAGACCATGCATCTGTTATACTGGCAACCGGCGCCAGCCAGTTTGAGACGTTGAAACAACTGATAACAGAAAAAAATATTGACTGGTCTAAAGTTACCATGTTTCACCTCGATGAGTATATCGGCCTCCCTGAAACCCATGAAGCAAGTTTTAGAAAATATCTTAAAGAAAGATTTTTAGATAAAGTAGGACCCTTAGGAGCCGTGTATTTAATTAACGGTGAAACCAACCCACAGCAAGAATGTGATCGCCTGAATGCAGTTATCAGGCAATATAATATTGACCTTGCATTGGTGGGCATCGGCGAAAATGGGCACCTGGCCTTTAATGATCCTCCGGCGGATTTTGATATTGAAGATCCTTTTATTATTGTAACACTTGACGAGCCATGCCGCCATCAGCAAATGAATGAAGGCTGGTTCAAAAAATTAGAAGAAGTACCCGAAAGAGCTATCAGTATGTCGGTCAAACAAATATTGAAATCTGCTGCAATAATATGTTCTGTGCCTGATGAGCGAAAGGCATTGGCTGTTAAAAACACAATAGAGCAACCGGTGAGTAACCTTTTTCCTGCAAGCATCCTGAAAACCCATTCCGGCTGCATCTTATTTCTCGACAATAATTCGGCGGCTTCCCTTTCGTAGCAGGTAAAGAGAATTTCATGCATATAAGGCTTCACAATAGTGCAGGATGGTTTACACTGTTTTTTTGAGTACATTACGAACGATAACCCGAGGGTAAGATGATGTAGTTGATGAAAAAATGACAAGTATTGTTGTTATATGAATCGTCCCGGTAAAATCTTCTATCCGATATTCGGATTATTAGGCTTGATATTTTTGATTGAAGCTTGTAGAAATAATTCAACCGGACCGGATGTAGCCGCCATACCTGATTCCGTGAGCTACAACTTCGATATACGTCCCATCCTCTCTGACAAATGTCTCGCCTGTCACGGACCGGACGCCAACAAACGGAAAGCGGGACTGAGAATGGATGATCCGGAAAGCGCCTTTGCTTCTTTGAAAGAGCACCCCGGTGCTCATGCGCTCGTCGCCGGGGAGCCCGGGTTATCACAGGCTTTTTTGCATATCACGTCAGAGGATACCGCTCAACTGATGCCCCCGCCATCTTCAAATCTTAAACTATCCCGGCACGAAATAGCTCTCATAAAAAAATGGATTGAGCAGGGTGCGCATTACCAAAAGCACTGGGCTTTCGTTTCTCCGGTAAAAGCGCCGTTGCCCAAACTGAAGGACGACAAATGGCCAAGAAACGAAATTGACTATTTTATTCTGGCAAAGTTGGAGCAAAAAGGACTGAGTCCAAATGAACAGGGCGATAAAGAACGATTGCTCAAAAGGGTAAGTCTTGATATTACCGGGCTACCGCCTTCGCTTGAATTGATGGATCAGTTCCTGGCAGACAAGTCCCCGGATGCGTATGAAAAAATGGTGGACCGCCTGATGGCAATGCCGCAATACGGGGAAAAGATGTCCCTGCATTGGCTTGATCTGGCACGGTATGCCGATTCGCACGGTTACCAGGACGATGGCTATCGCACCCAGTGGCCCTGGCGTGACTGGGTGATTCATGCATTTAACGAGAATATGCATTACGACCAGTTTGTGACCTGGCAGCTTGCCGGAGATTTGCTCCCTAATTCAACACGCGAACAATTGCTGGCAACCGGTTTCAACCGTAATCATAAAATAACAGAAGAAGGCGGCGTAATCCCCGAAGAATACCGCATTATGTATGTTACAGACCGCAACGATCTTTTGGGAAAAGGATTACTCGGCATCACGCTTGAATGTGCCCATTGCCACGACCACAAATACGATCCTTTTTCACAAAAAGAATATTATCAGCTCTTCGCTTTTTTCAACAACGTGAAAGAGGTGGGTATCGAATCTGTAATAGGTGGCCCGGAAACCTATGCCAAAAGACCCTTGATGGAGATCAGCAATGAAGATGCAAAAACTGTTTTGAATTTTGTAAATAAAACAGATACCAACCGGCTGATTGTATCCGTAATGGGCGACCTGGATACGGTACGCAAAACTTATGTATTAAAAAGAGGTATGTATGACGCCCCGGGAGAAGAAGTAGAGCCCGGCACCCCTAAAGAAATACTTCCCTTTAACCCTGCATATCCTAAGAACAGGCTGGGACTGGCAGAGTGGTTATTTGATAAAAAAAATCCGCTTACCGCAAGGGTGTATGTCAACATACTGTGGCAGGAGTTTTTTGGACGCGGTATTGTTAAAACTTCAGGAGATTTTGGCATGCAGGGTGAGTTGCCTTCGCATCCTGAACTGCTCGACTGGCTCGCCGTTGACTTTATAGAACATAACTGGGATATCAAGAGACTGGTTAAGCAGATCGTTACTTCTGCAACGTATCGGCAGTCGGCAGTGGCCACAAAAGAAAAACAGGCAGTTGATCCCGACAATGTATTGCTTGCCCGCGGGCCACGGTACCGTATAAAAGCGGAATTTATAAGAGACCTCGTTCTGTCAAGCAGTGGATTACTCAATAAAACAATTGGTGGTCCAAGTGTAAAGCCCTACCAACCAGCGGGTCTGTGGGAGGGTGCTACATCAGGCAGAGGGTTATTATCGGTGTACAACCAGGATCATGGGCCATTACTATACCGCCGGGGAATGTACACTTTAATTAAAAGAACGGTGCCTCCTCCATCTATGACTATTTTTGATGCCAGTACCAGGGATATTTGCGAAATAAAAAGGCTACAGACAAATACACCATTGCAGGCGTTGGTGATGATGAATGATCCTACCGTGCTGGAAGCGTCACGGGTACTGGCTGCGCGATTGCTGCAGGAGAAAACGGATATTACAAATAAAATTACCGAAGCGTTCAGGCTAATCGTTTGCCGAAAGCCCATTGACCAGGAGCTTCAAATCCTTTCGGATTATTATACCAAACAGGATGGTAATATCAGCGATGCGGACACTGAAAGAATGCTGGCCGTGGGCGAATATCCTATACCCGAAGGAATTGACCGGAAAAAAATGGCGGTTTTAATGCGTGTAGTGGCAACTATTTATAATATGGAGGAGACTATTACTAAATCATGAAATAAAACGGATGGCGATGGAAAAAGAATTTTTCGAACATGGTATCACCTGGAATCGCAGGCGCTTTCTTTCTACCCTGAGCCTGGGCATTGGCAGCGTGGCATTGGGGTCGCTTTTGATGCCGGATCTTTTTCGGAATGGAATGGCAGATGATGAAACCATCACACCCGGCATACCTCAGTTTGCACCCAAGGCAAAAAGGGTGATCTATCTTTTTCAAAATGGAGCGCCATCACAACAGGAATTGTTTGATTACAAACCTAAGCTTCGGGAGATGACCGGGCAGGAAATCCCTCCTTCCGTGAGAGGCAACCAGCGCCTTACGGGGATGACCGCAAACCAGGCATCCTTTCCGCTGGTAGGATCATTCGTTGATTTTAAACAATACGGGGAATCACGGGTATGGATAAGTGATCTGCTGCCATATACGGCAAAAATTGCTGATGAACTTTGTATTGTGCGTTCATTATATACCGAAGCTATTAATCATGATCCTGCACTTACCTTTATTCAAACCGGGGCGCAGCAGGGCAATCGGCCCAGCATGGGCGCCTGGCTGAGTTACGGTTTGGGCAATGAAAATAAAAATCTTCCTGCCTTTACGGTGCTGCTTTCCCGTGGTGTTGGAAACGGGCAGGGGGTATATTCCAAACTCTGGTCGAACGGGTTTTTAGATTCGGTGCACCAGGGCGTTCAGTTTAGCAAAGGGGAGGACCCGGTATTGTATTTGCGCGATCCGGATGGATTTAACCGCAGAGATCGCCGGGATATGCTTGATCATCTTTCGAAACTCAATGAATTGTCTTATAAAGAATTTGGAGATCCGGAAATTGTTACCAAAATAAAACAATACGAAATGGCCTATCGGATGCAAACCGCCGTTCCGGAAGTAATGGATCTTTCCAAAGAACCTGATGATATTGTAAAATTGTATGGACCGGATTGCCTGGTGCCCGGTACATATTCAGCCAATTGTTTGCTGGCGAGAAAACTTTCTGAAAATGGTGTGCGTTTTGTTCAACTCTATCACCAGGGCTGGGATCAGCATGGCAATCTGCCTTACGAAATTTCCAGGCAGGCCAAAGATGTAGACCAGGCTTCTGCTGCTCTGGTAACAGACCTTAAGCAGAGAGGGCTGCTTGATGAAACACTGGTGATATGGGGCGGGGAATTTGGCAGAACGAGCTATACGCAAGGCACACTCACTAAGGAGAATTACGGCCGCGACCATCACCCACGCTGCTTTTCTATCTGGATGGCAGGCGGAGGTATTAAACCTGGTATCGTGTACGGAGAAACGGATGAACTGGGCTATAATATCATTAAAGACCCGGTACATGTGCACGATTTCCAGGCCACTGTACTGAATCAGTTAGGACTTGATCATGAAAAACTGATATTTAAACATCTCGGGAGAAGATACCGTCTCACCGATGTATCGGGGCATGTGGTAAGAGATATTATTGCCTGAGGAATAGAGCAGTCCTGTTGCTAATAATGAAGATCACTATTGCACTTTACATTTTTTGCCAAAGAATATAAATGAATACCAAACTGAAGATTTTTTCGGAGCAAATGCTTGTTGTTCTGAATATTTTTATTGTATTCCTGCTGTTGTTTGAAAACAAACTGATCCTGCCTTATTGGTTGCAGCCCATTGGGAGAATGCATCCGTTATTACTGCACTTCCCTATTGTTTTGCTGATGCTGGGCATAATATCGGATCTGTACACGACTAAAAAAGGAAACGCGAATACTTCGTCTTATGCAAAGATTACGGGTCTACTATTACTTGCCGGCGCAATATTAAGCGGAGTTACCGTAATTATGGGATTATTTCTCGTACGGGAAGAGGGGTACAACGGAGGGACAATAGCATGGCATAAATGGTTTGGCGTTGTGCTTTTTTTTATCGCTTCCATAATGTATTGGATAAGAAAGAAAAGATGGTACTCTCCGGCAGTTTCCCGGTTATGTGCTTTTCTAATTGCACCGGTTTTGATAGTTACCGGTCACTTTGGGGCAGCGATAACCCATGGGGATAATTTTTTACTGCAGCCTGTCGCAGCACATATACAAAAAAGCCGGGTGCCGGTTGACCAGGCCCTGGTATTCGACCATGTTATTCAGCCTTTACTGGAAAGCAAATGCACAGGCTGTCATAATCCGCAAAAGCTGAAAGGAGAATTGGCGCTTACTGATTCTCTCGCTATTGTCAAAGGCGGCAAAACGGGCAAACTATTTATACCCGGAAATCCGGATATCAGCCTGCTGCTCGAGAGAGTGCATTTGCCGGTCGCAGAAGAAAAACACATGCCACCGGAAGGCAAACCTCAGCTCACTGCTAAGGAAATAGAGCTGCTTACGTTATGGATCAGGGATGAAACGCCTTTCTCCCAAAAAGTCATAGCGCTGCCTGAAGATGATTCCCTGAGAATACTGGCAACGGCAATATTCAACCCTGATGAAGAAGAAAAATTTGATTTTCCTGCGGCTGAAGATGCTGCTATAGCACAGCTAAATACCAACTATCGCACTATCGCCCCTGTTTCCAAAGGGTCCCCGGCGCTTAATGTAAACATTTATAATCGCAATGCCTACTCACCTGATCAATTACAGGAACTAAAACAAATTGAACAGCAGGTTGTTTCACTAAACCTGAATAAAATGCCGGTGAAAGATGAAGACCTCAAAATTATAAGCAGCTTTAAAAATTTGCGAAGACTGGATCTCAACTTTACGGATATAACAACAGAAGGGTTGAATGCGCTCGCTCCCTTACCGCATCTTAAAACATTAACATTGTCCGGAACTACACTATCTTACCCTGCGTTAAAAGAAAAACTTCCTTCCTTTAAAGCGCTTAAAACAATTGCAGTATGGAATACATCGCTATCTGCCAAAGAAATGGAAGAACTTCAAAATATCAACAGGCAAATCAAATTTATAGAAGGCTTTGCTGATGATGGCAAAAATCCGCTTAAGCTAAATCCTCCGCAGGTCAGGAATACTTCCATGGTTTTTGCTAATACATTAAACCTGCAACTGATGCACCCTGTAAGAGGAGTGCAGATACGGTTTACTACAGATAGCTCCGATCCTGATAGCCTGCAATCGGCCATATATGACAGCAATACCGATATTACTAAGCATACCACCATTAAGGCCCGGGCCTGCAAAGAAGGATGGTATGCAAGCGATATTTCCGTATTCCATTTTTTTAGAAACAGTTTTATTCCCGATAGTGTTCGTTTATTATATCCGCTGAACAGCGTGCACCAGGCAGAAGGTGCACACACATTCTTTAACACCAAATTGGGGGTAATCGGAGCCAATAATCCGGCATGGGCAAATAATTGGGCCGGGGTGCGGAACAATGATCTGGTATTGGTGGGAATGTTTTACAAGCCTGTTGTATTAAGCTCGGTAGGGTTGCATTATATGCTTGAAGCTGCAACGGGTATTTATCCTCCCGCGGAAGTGGAAGTATGGGGTGGAAACAATGAGAATCATCTAAAGCGGCTACTGGTGATGAAATCCCCGAAGCCTGTAAAAGGAGAACAGGCATCCTTAAAAATAGTAGAAGGTTCATTTAAACCTTCTACCGTATCGGTTGTAAAAATTATCGCAAGACCATACAGAGAAAAAGACAAAGGAAAATTGCTGTTGATAGATGAGATGTTCTTGAATTAGAGAAATCACATTACAACTCAGCGGCGCTATTACATTTGTCAACACACCTGTACCGTTTCAACACCCAGCAATTCACCCAGTTTCCTGATCCTGGATGCAATATGCCCTACACCTACTGCACAGTGGTGTGCCGGGCCATGCGTATTCCATTGCTCTACAAACTGCCGTGCGCCAATAGAAAAACGATAGCGACTATTGGTATTGCCTATTTCCAGTATAGGCCCTGCAACCGATGAGGCCTCCGCAACAAGGAACAATAATTTTCCTTCTCTGGTTTCCACTACTGAAAACAGCGTTACATCTCCATGCCGCACCGACATTTCTACCGACAAACCTTTGCCAACTTTACCGTGATATACCTGCAGGGGTTTTACTTTTATCTTTCCTTCTGCGATGGTTAAGTGACCCGGACCGTCATGCCCCATCAGCACTACATCATCGTTATAGTCCATTGCATAGTATTCGGTAAATGATCCGCCGGCCCCAAAACTGTCCAGTATCTTCATTGCCTGGGCGTTTTTGATTTCATATTCTCCGGCTACCGGCACCCCATTGGCGGTGAGCAGCGAGTTACCCAAAATAACAGAACTCATCGTATCCTCATTCTCTGTATTCCCGGTGCCCTTGTGATAATAGGCCATAGATCCCAGTCTATATTTTTTTACCAGGTGATCGAGTGCTACTGATGTTCTGGCTGCCCGTTCCAATTCATAAACGGAACAATCCGGCTGCACATCAAATACATCGCTGAATACCTTAAGTTTTTTCTGTATCTCCGGCCTGGTTACTTTGCTGCGCAAAAAAGACAATTCATCTACTTCAATGACCTGTATATGTCCGCCCAAAACCGAACAATGCAAAGTGAAGTTGGAATATATATCAAGCATCCCACTATAATAATTGCCCATAACCCCCATGGTATTGTGGTACATGGTGTGAGCTACTTTTGCTGCGGCTATCCATTCCTCAATTTCCCTCCAGGCTAAATCATCGTTTTGCAGCATACCGGTAACCTGGTAAAAAGGGATACCCGAACGTTTAAATACACTTGCAATTTCCGGAACTGGACAAGCCGAACAATAGGCCAGCCATTCGCCCGTCATTTTTGTTCGGTCATTCAATTGATTAAACCAATCATAATTGATAGCAGCTTCGGGCGACAGGTTGAGAACAATTACCGGCACTTTTGCCCGCTTCACTACCGGCAGTACAGTAGAAGACAATGCATAGGTGGTGACATACAAAAATATCAGGTCAACATCTTCCTGCCGGAAACGATGACCTGCCTCAAATGCTTTTTCGGAGGTATCTATTAATCCGAGGTTTACTACTTCAGACCCATACGATTCCAATCTTGTTGCTACTGTTTCTACGTAACCTGAAAGCCGTCTCTCTAACCCTTCAAATTGATCCCAATAGGCTTCCAGCCCAATGCCGAAAAGTCCGATTTTCAAAGGAAGTTTTTTTGCTGTCATTGCTACATACTTTTTGTTCGCTTGCTTGATAAAAGATCGCTTTTTATGGTGTATTCCAAATTTTCGTCCTTTTCAAATTTTCCGGATAGTAGTGGATGGTGAATCCGACCACTCACTATTGCCGATTGCCCATTATATTTACCGGCCCGATAAGTCCTGATTTTAATAAAGGTGAATCTTTTTTATAAGGATTAAAGTTGGTAAAAGTAAACCTGCTACGCGGCGGTCGTTTCGTTTTTTCCATCAACCAGCTTGGCCATTTACCATTAGTTACTCCATCATCCGGAAACTGCTGGTCGCCTATCAATCTATTGGGCCATAAATTTGCCACTTCTATTTCCAATTGATTCCCTTTTTCTTTTATGATACTGGTAATATCTACTTCCCAGGGGGCAGTCCATAATACACCCAGATCATGCCCATTCAACCTCACCCGGGCTACATTTTTCACTTCGCCCAAATCAAGATACAGCTTGCCATGTCCGCCAACAGATGATGCTGAGAGATCAAAAGTTTTGCTGTATGTCGCGATTCCGGAAAAATATTTGATACCCGGTTCAGGACGGTCACTCCAATCGGCGAGATGATCAAAAGTTACTTTTCCGGATCCGCCCCATTTGGGGTCAAATGAAACCGACCAGTCACCGGTTAGGGTGACTACATTTGTTGTTGCAGGAAAATTTTTTTCACTCGCTAAAGGCTGAGACTTGCCGCCTGCGAAGACGATGAAAAAACTTTGATAGGGAGCGAATTGCAAAGGAACAATAGTGTGGACTTCATTGGTGGTAAACTCAGGCAGCAACCTGTTCTTACCTGTTACCGGATCCCACAATTCCGGCATTCCGTTTATAGTACGGAATTTGCAATCTGTTTTTACAGATTGATCTGTCCGGTTAGAAACAAAATATATGTCTAATCCACTTAAACTGCGATGGCTATACCGTATAGGCCCCGTTGACTCAAAGTTTATGGGAACATGCATTTGATCTAACAATTCAGCGATGAGCTTGTACTCAGGGTATAGCGATTCTTTATGAGCAGTTAAGGATACTCCAGAGATAACCTTCCCTTTGCCATATATGTGCTCCGTCTTTTTTGCCGGGGAAGCTTTTGTGCCCCACAGTTCTGCAGCGATAGATTGCACGCTTTGATCACATTCCGGAAAGCCGGACAATCCGGGCGATTTTACAGGTGGCTCGCCCACAACAGTGGCGCCTTCTTTCACAAGCTTCCGAATTTTTTCAAGCAACGCAGGAGTCATTGTTTTAGACGCAGGTAATACCAGAAGCCGGTATGATGCGCCTCCCGGAAAAACAATTTTATGGTCTTGTACAAAGGCGCTGTACAGTTGACCGGGTGAACATCCATCAAAATTATATCCTTTCCTGTCGGGAAGGGTATCGTTTCCATCCAAAGCGGAAGGAGGTGGTAAAAACACCTGAGGTGCACCTTCAGGGGTCAGATAAAGAATTTCTGCTACCGATTTTCCCTGCTGTAAAATAAACTGGCACCTCGAAATATAGCGATGGTAGGCAGCAGCCATTGGCCACCAGGTTTGCTTTCGGTCCCAATGCACTCCATAAGGGCCCATGGTCATACCCGGTAACAATGAATCTGCTAATGGCTTATGCGCAAACGTATGATAAAAGAGCCTGTTGATTCCTGTAGCAAAAGCCCAGTCGCCCTGGTTTTTTATAGAACCGGGATATTGTTTCCACGCTTCCTGGTCGTCGGCGGTAAATGCTTCAGCCTGTACAACGGGTTCACCCTTTACGTGAGCTATGGACGTTGCTTCTATGCAACTGAATGAGGTATTAAACCCAAAACCTTTACTCCAAAACTCACACATTGGAATATCAGCAACAGCGCCGAGTTCAAGGTCTGCAGTTGGATTCATATCATAAGGCTCTATGGATAAGCCTAAGCCCCGGCGATGGCTATATTTTTTTACCTGGCCGGCATGATACTCCAGTATCAGATCCTGGCTGGTTTGGCGCAAATCCCATAAAAACCGCTCGCTCATTTCTTCACTCTCCACTATTTTGCCGGCATATACGGGGTAGAATGGTAACGGGTCGTAACCCCTTCTTTTAATAAATTCTTCTCTAAAACGGCCGGTCCAGTTTTGAGCTCCCATTTCCCAGCTATCTATATGCAAAAATTTAAGTCCGCCGTTAGCCGTGCTATAGGGTTTCCCAATTTTGTCAAGCATTCTTCCAATATATGCTTCAAGATGGCTATTCAACGAAACCGTATCAAATTTATCTGATTCAAAACCCAATCCCTGTACGGGTGCGGGCCTGGTGATGGCTCCATTGTTTCGCCTGCCAAAGCGCATGATCGTCCATTTCCCCTCTGGCACAACCCAGTCTAATATGCCATTCGGATGTAGTTTATCTGTGAGATCAAATACCTCGTTTTTTGAAATGATATTTTTTGAAGGCAAAACTGTATAGGTTGATGGAGATGGCAGATAAGGTTTTACATTGGGTGTGGAAGAATAAGGAGCGCGGTAATAAAGCGCCTTCTCATAGATATCCGCTATATGTGCCGATGTATCTGGTACGGGAAATGCAAGCACAGCCACATCTTCATAAAAATCTTCCCACTCCTTTTTTAATGCGGGAGTAAAAACACCTTCGCCAAAATAGGGCTTCATAGGTGTGGGGACGGGAAGTTGAATATGTTTATTTCCTGCGCCTGATACGTCAATGCAGGACAATACCAGTTGTTGCATAGATTGAGCAGGCTTTACCCATGG
Organism: Bacteroidota bacterium; assembly: GCA_018268105.1. Lineage (GTDB taxonomy): Bacteria > Bacteroidota > Bacteroidia > Chitinophagales > Chitinophagaceae > Agriterribacter. The sequence continues at coordinate 62,199 of JAFDXG010000087.1, forward strand.
ACCTCCGCTTCCTGCCCATCCGGGTCCAATACCCAGGGTCATATTGATGCCTAATCTTTTACATTCGTCAATCGCATGTTTAAATAATGCATACCACTGTTCACTTAAGAAGTCAACCGGTCCGCGGGGTACTCCCACATTTACTTCAAGGAAAACCACATTGCCAATACCAGCCTGCTTCATTGCTTCCAAATCCGCAGTCATACCTTCGCCGGATAAGTTGCCATCCATAAAATACCAATACACACCGGGACGGGACGAATCGGGAGGATTTAAAAAACCGGCACGAAGTTGTTCTATTGCAGTCCTATCTTTTTCGGCTGAACTGATAATTTTCTTATTACAGCTTGTAAAAAATAAAGTAGTAATTAAAGGGAAAAATATTTTGCTGAATGTGTGCATCTTAAATAATCCCATTTTATTTTTTTACGCGTACTTCAAATTGATAGTCGCCGGAGCCCACTGCCACCACTTTTCTGCCTTGTTCATATTTTATAATTCTTACGTCATCCTGCCCGGTGATTACTTTTCCGCTCTCCAAAACCTCAGACTGTTGGGAAGCAGGCAAATAAATGGAAGCAGCGGTATTGGCCGGTATTTTTACATGTAATTTAAAAGCCTCATTTTCTTTTACCCATTTCGTAGAGATAATACCGTACGGGCACCTATAACTCGTTTCAGCCATCGTTACGTCTCCAACAGGTTCGGGACATATAACAATTTGCTTATAGCCAATTGAATTTTCTGATTGTCGAATCCCGCCCAAACCGCTGTAAAACCATTCCATTAAATGACCCAGCATAAAATGATTGTTTGATACAAAACGATAAGCCTGCCATGATTCTGTAAGCGATGTGGCGCCATGTGCCAATTGAAACCCATAACCCGGCACATCTGAACGGCTGTTCATATCAAAAATTACATTTGAGTGTCCATTATCTTCTAATACCCTCAATACACAACGATAACCGATATCGCCAGCAGTCAGGCTGTTATTTCTTTCACGAATATCCCTGATCAGGTTTTCAACTACTTCATTTTTATATTGAGGTTCCACTAAATCCATAAATACAGCCATTGCATTTGCTGTCTGGCTGCCTGTTGCATATTGTTTTGTTTTTTCGTTGAAAAAAGTTCTGTTAAAAGCTGTTCTTACTTTTGCAGCAATATTTTCATAGTAATCAGCATCCTGATCCTTACCTAAAATCTTTGCAGTTTTGCTTAAAATAATGAGATCATAATAAAAGATTGCGGTGGCTGTTACACCCTTTGGAGTCAGTTGCGATTCACCCGGATTTTTAAGTCCAATATCAAACCAGTCGCCCAATCCATGAGACAAAATATTATCAACAGATTTTTTCTGCAGGTACTGCACATAACGTTGCATCATTGGATAAGCTTCTGTTAAGACTTGTCTATCACCATACCATTGATACAGGTACCAGGGCAGGATGATACTATTACTTCCCCATTCGGGTGAATCTCTGAAACCCGATTGAAAATGCACATACTCCGGAGCTATATCCGGTACAAGACCATCCTCTACCTGTGCCTCCATCATATCATTCACTATTTTTCTGCTCAATGCAGCAATGTCGAAATTATTTTTTATAGAGGAACCCATTAAATGATCTTCCTCCAGCCACCCTAGCTTTTCACGATGCGGGCAGTCGGTAAAAACACTTGCCATATTGCTTTTGATAGCCCAGCTAATTAGCTTATCTGTGCGGTTAAAGAGTTGGTTTGAGCAAAAGAAACTACCGGCTTTTGCAGCAGCATTACGTGTATGTAAACTTTTTATTGACACAATGACCGGCAAATTTTTTGGATTGGGTTCACCCTCAGGCACTGCGCCTTCCACTTGTATATATCGAAACCCATAATAAGTAAACTGAGGTTGCCAGCTTTCGATATTCTCTCCTTTCAGGGTATAATTGAAAAAAACAGGTGTCCCAACAGCATCCTGTGTAATTAACCCTTCGTCAGTAAGAAGTTCGGCAGGACGGAAGGTAACCTGTTCCTGCTTTTTGCCTCTTACTTTTATAGAAAATATCCCCGAAGCATTTTGACCAAAATCATATACCCATATACCCGGCTTTGGTTGTGATACTTTTTTTACCGCAAACGAATCTGTGATTTTCAACGGATCTGCTGTTTGTGAACTAAGTACCGGGGGGCCATCCACCACAATGGCATTCTTCCATGAATGATCGTTGAAAGAAGGCGCATCCCATCCCTTCTGTTCCAAATTGGCATCATAATCTTCCCCGCCATATATACTTGAAAAGGTTATCGGTCCGGGGAATACTTTCCAGGTAGCATCGCTAACAATATTTTCTAACGAACCATCTGTATATTCTACAACTACTCTGCACATCATTTGGGGATAACCATACGCAATGGTTAGTTTCCTGTATCGCTCCCTTGGAGTGTAATAAAATCCATTACCGAGCATAACTCCCATGGCATTTACACCCTTCTTAAGCTGATTGCTGATATCAAAGGTTACATACAATGCCCGTTTGCTATATTCTGTCCATCCGGCATCTAAAAAATGGTCACCCACTTTTCGTCCATTTATGCTTAAATCAAAATGGCCCAGTCCGGAAATATATGCGGTTGCTTTTTTAACTGCTTTTTTAATTATAAACTCCTTTCTCAACAAGGGCAAAATATCTTTTCCCGGCCCTAATGCGGGATCACCCTTGCCATGAATGCCGGGGATGATGCGAAGACTGTCAGCCATTTTTTCATAAGCAATCCATTGCGCCCCTTTCCAGTCGTCATGATTAATGAGTCCCATTTGCCAGGCTGAAGGCTTGCTCCATACGGAAGCAATATTATGATTGTTCCAAACCATCACTTTCCAGTAATACAATTTGCCAGACTGAAGTTTTTTTCCGGCAAATGGCACCTGGATGGATTGATCTGAATTTACTTTTTTAGAATCCCAAATATTGCCCGTATTACCCTCAAGCAACTTTTTGTTGTCTGCCACCAAAATGCGGTATGCGGTTTGCAACACGGTTCTTTCTGAAGCGTGTATCTGCCAGCTCAAACGGGGTGAAACCTCCTCTACACCTAATGGAAAATCCTGGTATTGACATTGTAGATTGGTTACCAGTAGTTGTTGTGCTGCCAGTTGATAGCATGAAAGCATGGAAAGTATACAAATAAAAAACCTGGGCATAGTGTTATCAGTTGTTATCGTACTTCAATAATTCAAAATCAGTCATTAACCCGTAATTATAGGTGTCATAATCTTTCCCCGGAGGGTATGACGTAATATTCCACCAGTGCCCCGGCCCTACCATACCTGGCTTAGGTGAATTGTGATGTGGTCCTAACAAATTTTTCAAGCTGCCGGTTATTTCAATTTCTATTCGGTTCTTACCCGGCTTCAAATATTTGGTGACATCTAATGTGTTGGGTGCTGAAAAAATAATGCCCGCAGGTTTGTCATTTACTTTTACTGTGGCAACTGTTCCTTTCCAGTCGCCTAACTGAAGTTCAAACCGGCTGCCTGTTTTGCTAAGAATAAAATCCCTAAAGTAGCTGACTCCAAATCCGTATAACGGTAATCCCTGTTCCTTCCAGCTTCCCGTATGCAATGGTGTTGAGGGAACCATTTTAAACCCTTTATCTGCTGACTGCAAGTTGAAATCTCCAAGAATATATACAGGTTCAATTTCTGCAAACACACTCATGGGGTTTACGGAAAGAGACAATGTATTTTCACCCGCTTTTAAATATTTACCAATTTGTAACACAGCAAAAGATCTGTCTAACCACCATTTACCGGCATCAGGCTTTACCGGTATTTCATTCACTTTTATTTCATTCCACAGATTTCCCTGTTCAATCACTGCGCGAAATTTATCAAAGCGCACGCCATCATCAATAGTAAAACGAAAGGTAGTTGTAAAACCCGTACCAACGGAAAATGTATCTCTTGCTACGATATGATCTTTGAATTGTACCTGGTGGTTCCAGGGGTTTTTATTGAATCCAAAGTGCCTGAATGCTGTTCTGGATGCCATACCTACGTGGATGTCTTTGCTAAGGGTGTCTTCTATTTGCAGATCACAGAAATCAATCATCAGAGTATTTTCCAAAGGTCTTATAGTTTGGATAGCTGTACCCTTAACAACTTTTCTATGGGTTGAGGGTTGTGATTTTCGAAATGCCTGCTGTTTTTTATCAGCAATAAAAAGCAGTGAACTGCCTGCCGGCGGAATATTAAACTGCACTGTGATTTTACCTGATTGCACCTGGTCAGGATAATCTATAATTTGTCCGGTAAAAAGGTTCATCAACAATGCATCTTTTCCATATAGTGTTAGAATGCCTTTGGCCGGCGATGCCATACTGGCGTTTGAAAGAAAAATGATCTGCCCGTCTTTGATGAACCTGCGGTGATGATAGAGGTCGCCTCCTATAGAATCCGTCCCTTCGGGTCTAAATTGGATATCATCCTGTATGAACTGCTGGTTTATAATGGAAGGAGAAAGTTCTGCAATCTTAAGTATATGGTTGCTGCTCTTGCTGAAATACTGCAGTTCACTTTGCAGTGTGCCATCAATCCGCTGCAGGGTATCAAACAACAATACTTTTCCACCTGCATCTGCATAAGCTTTCAGCAAAGTATAGGTGAACCTGTCTATATTTTCCATACCTGGCGGAATAACCACAGTGCTATAAGCACGTTCGCCAATTATGAATTTGCCGGCTTCAGTTTTGCCATGGTCTTTAATTATATTTTCCGATCCCAAATCGTATTCCACCTGAGCTTTTTCGAGTTGGGTTATAAATTGCTGGAAACGGTTACCAATGGTATTCAGCTCTTCATGTTTTTCTTCGGGACCTGCATACATCCAGGCGGAACTTGTAGGCTCGATAATTAAAATATGATTTTGTTGGCTGCCCTGTGATAACACAAATGACAGCCTTGCAAAATACTCATTGAGTGTTTTGTAATAGGGCCACCAGGGTGAATGATAGGAAAAGCTTTGCGGATAATCATATTTTCTTGCCCCGGTAAGCGTCATCATAGAAAGGTGTTGATTCAAAAAATTAACACCCAGTGCATATTGCCAGTCGCCCAGCCGTTTCATATCCTTAAAAGTAAGTTCCCATCCGCCGCCGCCATAAGTTTCGCATAGTGTTCTTTGCTTACCCAACTGATTAGCTACGCTTGCCAGTTCTTTTACAGAACGGATATTACCAAACTGTGCATGAGGGCTTGCTTCATCAAACTGATTGAAGAGCATATCAATACCTGGTTGCTGGTGCCAGGCATACATAGCCATATTATCCGGACCTTCTCCGGGTTCGGGCCATCCGTGTTCCCAGTAGTGCCCTGTCCATTTCAGGTGATGCTTTTCCATATAAGCATGCATAGGTTTCGACCAGCGATCAATAAATAATTGCAAAAGGGTTTGTTGATAGTTGTGTCTTATTCTTTTCCAGTCGCCGGTTTTTTCAAACAAAGAGGGGAGATGGGTTTGCAGGTCATAGCCCCATTTTTGTTTGAAAGCACTGAATAGATCAGGTGTCCAGCGTACATTACCGGCGCCACGTGTAGGAATGCTGGGCTCATCCGAAAACAGTCCCGGAACAGTTTTTCCGAATTCATTTCCTGCAATCCTTTCATATCCTTTCATGGTTACTTCCAAAAATTTTTCTGTAACCCCTTTTACCATAAGGTCAACATAAGGAAATTCCGGCGGACCCACAGTGCCTTCCTGTTTTTTGTAATACTCTTTAGTAAACAGGTAATACTTTCCCGGGTTACCTTTTTCTGCATTCAGGGTATTGCTGATATCAATATAGTTTCCATTCACTTCTTTCAGGGCAATGAAAATATTGCCGCTTTGTTCAGGCAAAGTTGTGGTTTGGGTCAGGTGAAGCATCTGTCCCTGATTATATGATTCGGGCATCTGATCGGGGACATAACCACCGGCAAATCCCGAAGGATAAGAATTCTCATCGTATATCCATACATTCAAACCTAATGCTTTCCCTTTTTGTATAGTGTATTGGTACAGGTCAAACCAGTCAGGAGATAAATATTCAGTGATAAGTCCTGGCCGGGGATGCACCATTACACCGCCAAAAGCGTTGTCTTTGAACTCCTGCATCATGGAGTCAATAATGGTTCTGGTTACTTTTGTATGCCAAACCCATAATGGAGCGCTTCCATACGCTTTGCCGGGTGATAAAAATTTGCTTTGCAGAAATTTAAAATTGTTTTTGTCAGAAGTACCTGCAGTGTTTTGACTAATCCCCGGTGATAGATTAAAAAGCAGGAATAGTGTTGTCAAAGCAATACAAAAAAATGACCTGAGCATGCGTATTAATTTTTTATAGTATTGAAGGGTTCAAACTCAACTTAGGGCACTTATTTATTTTAGAATGGTTTTAAGAATCCTGCATATTGTAAGAAACCAGTTACAGTATAATATTCCTTTACCACTTAATTACCAAAATCCACTACTGCTACTGAAAACCCTCCGAGCTTAATAGTGTTGCCGGTTAAATGCTTTTTTACAGGAGGATTTTCACCTGTTGTTGTGTCAACGTAGGAAATAGAAATATTGCTTGTAAAAGAAGGTAGTTGAAACTGGGTGTCCTTTTGTTCTTTATTTATTAGTAAAATTTTTCTGCCATTGCTTGTTAGTATTCCCTGTGCAACTACACCAGGCACATTTGAATGAGTTGATACAAGTTTATCACCTTTGCCAAAATTGTCTTTAAGCAATTTCAATACCCAAAACCGTGCATTGGGTTTCCCATTTTCCCAGTTCATCATACTTACGGATGGGAACTGAGTAGGATAACCCACCAGTTGAGATTCACCTGCTACATCAATTCCGATCTTTGCTAACTCCAGAAAGATATAAGCATACATGGATCCGGATAAATTCCAGTATGCATTGGGTATAGTTTCATTCACACCATCACGCGATAAAATATTGCCGATCTCATTTATTGTGGTGAAAACATGAGGCGAGAGGCGTTTCCTGATGTTTTCTATATATCGCACCCTGTCAAGAAAGCCATTCGCCTGGTTAAAAAACGAATACTGATAAGTATTTAAGGATTGGCTTCTGTTGTCCGGTTCACCATAAAAATGATACGAAATACCTTCTAAAGATACCTCCGGTTTGTGATTTTCAGGATTAAGAAAATATTCAAACCAATGCGGGTCATGTTCGAGCGCTAAAGATATTCCGATAAATTTTGTTTCCGGGGATACTTCTTTTAAGGCAAGGACAATCGCATCATATATTTTAGTGTAATATTCGGGACTAATATTGTGTTCAAGGTCGGGCTCGTTTAATACTTCCCAATATTGAAATTTGTAATTATACCCTGATTGGTGAAACTTTCCCAATTCATCTGTAAATCCACCTTTAGTGTACCAACTCATTAATCTTACATAATAATCTGTCAATTCTTTTAGAGAACTATCCCTCAATTCTCTCCCTTCGTTATAGGGCCAAAAAACTTTGTTAGGATCGTTGGGAATATTAACAGGTTTTTCTGTTTTAAACATCCATACTGGAATGGTACTAAAATTCATGACTACACTGTGTCCCTTTGTGGCATTCATAAAATCTTCCACAATGGGATCAATATGACTAAAATTCCAATAAGTTTCTTTGTTCGTAGGTGGACTCAATTCAGCAACTGCCATGTGTGGGTAAGGAAACCAGGGTACAAAGCGAACATAGTCTGCGCCAAGTTCTTTTAATGCATTGAAGCTTCCTTCATGGATCGGGGAATTGCGCAATAACATAGGATTTACCACTACTTGCAGCGTAGGAGTTGTTTTAGATTCGGTGGTAGTGTTGTTCCAGTCAATCGTAATTTGTGCGGTGAGATATTGGCAAAGCATAATCAGCAGAGCCACTGCAAAGGTTTTCTTTATTGGGTTAAAAAAATAAATCTTTTTCATGGGCATTTTATTTTAATAACTTCCTGAATCTTTTTTAAAAGACTCAGGAAGTCATTGATTCAACTGTTATTCTAATTTAAATTTTAGGTTTTTCATTTTGTAACTTTTGAATTTTCTTATTGATATCCCGGGTTTTGAGTTAAACTTGAATTTACAAGAATTTCATTATTGGGGATGGGATATAAAACTTCATAAGATTGAAAAATATAATCACCGCTTGAATAGGGAATGCCTTTTGAAAGCGAATTTACTTCAGTACATTTTTGAAAGAAATGTGTAAATTGATATTTCGCATATAAGTTTTGATCTGAATATTTATTGGATATGATTAACTACTATAAATATCTGCCAACAAGTGATGAAGATGAAAGCTGGGGACTTCACGTTTTAAATGCAGGGTGTAACAGGATACCTGAAAATGAAATTTATCCTTCGGTACAGCATCCGGCTCACCATTACTTTACATGGGGTAAAGGGAGGGTGCTGGATGAATACCAGATCATTTATATTGCTAAGGGAGATGGTGTTTTTGAATCGGAAAGCTGTAGAAAAAGCGCCATAAAAGAAGGAACTGTTTTGTTGTTGTTCCCTGGCGAATGGCACCGCTTTAAACCTGGTTTAGAAAAAGGATGGGATGAATATTGGGTGGGCTTTAGAGGCCCTATTATGGAAAACCTCGTAAAGCAGAAATTTTTTCATCCGCGCAAACCCATTTTACATCTTGGCGTACTTGAAAATATTATCAACTTAATGCTTGAGATCATTGATAAAACTAAAAATGAAAAAACCGGCTACCAGCCTATGGTGGCGGGTATTGTAATGCACCTGCTCGGACAAATCCATACGCTGGCAAAACAAAAGAATTTCAAGGCGGAAGACCTTACTGAAACTATCATTAATAAAGCAAGGATTATTTTCAGAACAAATATTGATCAGGATATTGCCATTGAAAATGTTGCTAAAGAACTGAATGTAAGTTATGCGTGGTTTCGAAAAGTATTTAAATCTTATTCGGGTATCGCACCTCATCAATACCTCCTGCAACTAAAAATAGAAAAGGCAAAAATTCTCCTGGCTGATCATTCAAAGCAAATAAAGGAAATTGCCTTTGACTTAAACTTCAAATCCTCGTTTTACTTTTCAAAATTGTTTAAAGAAAAAACGGGGCTCTCACCGGAACAGTTCAGAAAGATGAAAATTGATTGAACCCGGATTTTGCAACGAACAGCAAAATCTGGAATTAAGAACCGGTATAGATATTGCCTGCCGTTATTGTGTTTCAAAAAAGAAATGTGCTGCGACGGACTGTAACATATATTTAGCAGAGATATCTTTCAGCAATATATGTTTTCTCAATTACGATAGTAGATGAATATGGTGAATAGCTATTAATGCTGTCAGATATTAAAAATGCTTACTAATACTCCGACTCCTGTCAATGTTGGAAGAATCATTACTTATTTTATTTAAGCATCTGCCGGATACAGCACATAACAGCATATCCGGTGATTATTTCGGGTATTTATCCGGGTTTTTTTAAGAAGAATACCGGGCTTCCGCCATCAGCATATATTGGGGCTGATGAACATTCAAAATAAATCTGAGTTAATTATTAGCAATATCGCTAATAATATATATTATAAGCATATTAACTAATAATATAAATTATTAGTACATTAGCTGATATATTTAGTATGATTGCTTTAATTACAGGAGATTTAGTCAACTCGGCACATACCAGCCCCCAAAAATGGATGCCTGCATTGCAGCGATTTTTGAATAAGCAGGGGAGATCACCCGGCGCCTGGGAGATATTCAGGGGCGATGCGTTTCAGTTTAAATGTAAGCCGGAAACGGCATTCAGAAAATTTCTGGTATTGAAAAGTATAATCAAACAACTGCCGGGGCTGGATGTGCGGGTAAGCATCGGTATCGGTGAGATTGACTACCAGGCACCCCGGATATCAGAGTCAAATGGTTCTGCCTTTGTACGTTCGGGAAGGACATTCGATAAGATGAAAGAAAAACAATACCTCGCCTTTTGTACGGGTGAGGAAATGACGGACAAAACATTGAATTTGTTTGCCCGCTTTGCATCCTTGATAATGGACAACTGGAGTGTCACTGCAGCAGGGACTGCACAGGTATTGCTGGAGAATACCGGCTGGAATCAACAGCAAGTGGCAAAAAAAATGAAAATCAACCAGTCGGCTGTTAGTCAAAACAAAAGCCGGGCACAATTGGATTTATTATTGGATATGGATGAGTATTATACAACCTGTATAACTTCTTTAATAAAATGATGCTGTTTATCAAATTATTGCTGGCGCACCTGCTTGGTGATTTTGTATTGCAATCCGGTAAATGGGTAAAGGATAAGGAACAAAAGAAATACAGGAGCTACAGCCTTTACCTGCATGGGCTGATTCACTTTCTATTGATATTGTTAATCACCTGGCAATCATCCTTTATCCTCCCGGCATTATTAATTGCAATTGTGCATGTTGTCATAGATATTTTAAAGCTCATGCTTCAGAATGAGCGAAACAAAAGAGTATGGTTCTTTGCTGATCAGTTCTTGCATATAATCGTTTTGATTGTAGTAGTGTGGTATATTGATGGCTCTGAGTTTTTTTCGAAAGCGTCAACTGACCATTTACTAATTATAGCCACCGGTTTGGTGATACTTCTGACGCCGGCTTCATTCGCCATAAGAATCATTTTATCAAAATGGACTCCTTCCACGGCATTTAAGACAGATAAAATAGAAACTCCATCCCTGCTACAGGCTGGTATGGTGATTGGATACCTGGAGCGGATTCTGGTCTTTATTTTCATACTCAGCAATCAGTGGGCTGCCATCGGGTTTTTAGTGACGGCAAAATCAGTATTCCGGTTTAGCGACCTGAGGTTAGGACAGGACCGAAAGCTCACTGAATATATTCTCATCGGGACATTACTGAGTTTTAGTATAGCCATAGTTACCGGCTTAATTACGTTGACGGCTATGCATTATTAAGAAAACTACCTGAAGGTAATATGCTTTTACAATCAAGCAATAATGTAGCCGGACGCAACAGGGGCAATGTTGTTTACGGTGCTATGATATGTATGCTGAAAGAATAAAAAATCAGAGTTATTTATTTAGGTAGTAAACTAAAGATAGTGAATGTACGAATGCTTCATTGATTAGTGTTTTTGGAAGTAAAGTGTCTGGCATGTTTAAAGGTATCACTTGAAAGCTTCAAAATAAGTTTTAGGACAGGAGCTGAAGTAAAGCTTCGTGGAATTCAATATCATTGATCAGATAAGTTCATGAGCGGATACCCGGAGCAATACTTTTTAGATTAATCCTGAGAAACTTTCTCAGGAAAACTATGAAGTAATTAAAGGTTTAATTCATACCTCAAATATTGAATAGCAAAATAAAAACTTGTACAATATCCAAATAATAAGCTATTGAGTTCAGGAGGACATTCTGTATTAGGTACTTCTTATACTTTAAAATCCATTTTGTTTTTTTGAAGAAACAAATTCTAAGACGGAATGCATACGGGAGAACCCTGGAGTTTGTAAGATGACGGATAGAATATTAATAGTATGGCGTCAGGAACTGGCAGAAGAAATAAAATCTTCTCAGGAGATTTTGTTTGATAAATGTATTTTAAAACTTCAGCAAAACAGGCTGAAAAATAAAAAGCAGTGCGACTTAGCAGATATCAACTATTTTCATGAATGTGAAATTGATAAAACGATTAACAATGAGAAAGCTAAAATTGAAAATTATTCTTTCATCCCTCCTGCTGCTCTTTACCTCTATTTTGTTTAGTCAAACTGATGGCAGCAATTCGGTGTGCATTGTGGACCATACCTTCTCAGCCCTTCATCCCGAATTAATAGACGGAGTGGTTGCCATGAATGGAATGGCCAATCACTTTAAAAATGGTAAGTTTCAGGAGGCTATTGCTGAATTATTTGGCGGAAGAAAGCAGCTAATTCCACAGGAATATAAAAAAGCAGTGCAGAATATTGGCCTGGAAAATTGACTATACCAGGCGCATTCACTGCTGGACAAAAAGATACCATTGTTCTGCCAGGAAGTGTAATAGGGTTAGCTAAAACATTACAAATTTTAGATTGTAGTATATTCCTTAAAATAGAAATAAACGGCGGACATTCTACTAAGTATGAGGACGCTTTTAGGCAATGGAATTTATGTTGAGGAATGAAATAGAAAGGTAGAAATATAAAATGACAGGATGATTTGTTTTTTTTCTTACCAGGCTGGATGTCTATTCTATTGCCGGATATTTCATTAAGGAAGATGGCGGTCTGATAATCACATTTTGAAGATATTTAATTTACTGAACATAAAAATATTTGAATGAGTTAGGTTTGTTAATTTAAAGCTCTACCAGATGAAAGTAGTTATTGTTACCGGTGCAGCAGGAGGGTTAGGGGCTGCAATGGTCCGCAGTCTTGCCCGTCTTGATTTTCAGGTTTTTCTGTTGGATATTGATCAGGAAAAGATAGATGAAGCGGTTGCCTCTTGCAGGACAAAAAATGTTGCCGGATTTATTTGTGATGTAACTGAAGAAAAAAGGGTTGAGGAAATATTTAGCAAGATTTACAGGTGCTATAACCGAATTGATGTATTGATAAACAATGCAGGTTTGCAGTATGTTTCACCTGTTGAATCCTTTCCCACGGCCAAATTCCGCTATATGCTGGAGGTGATGCTTACTGCACCCTTTATTGCAACAAAGCATGTGTTGCCCTATATGAAACAAAATCATTTTGGAAGAATTATTAATATGGCTTCCATTAATGGTTTGGTGGGCTTTTCCGGTAAGGCTGCATATAACAGTGCAAAACACGGGCTGATAGGTTTAACAAAGGTTACTGCATTGGAAACAGCCGCATTTGGCATTACAGTCAATGCCGTATGCCCTGGCTATGTGGATACCGATCTGGTGCGCAACCAACTATCGGCTATAGCAGCTTCAAGGGGGATTGATCCGGAAAAGGTACTTGCTGAAATAATATACCCGCTGGTGCCTCAAAAAAGATTGCTGCAGCCTGAAGAGGTAGCCAATATGGTGCTCTACCTTATTGATGAATTGTCCGGTGGCATAACAGGGCAGGCAATGGTTATTGATGGCGGATACACGGCACAGTAAGTGTAGGATAATCCTTTTTGTTAGTCTATAGGTTTATTCACTTGTATACCCCTGTTCTTAATAAGAACTTTCCTGCAACGTCTTATTCCTGTAATTTTGCCGCCAAAAGTAATAAGTCATGGCAAATGGAACGGCAATTTTAAAAGAAGATATTATACTGATAACCGGGGCTGCGGGGTTTATTGGCAGTTGCCTTACCGGCTTTCTCAACAAACACGGATATAAGAACCTTATACTGGCAGACGAATTTGACAGGGAGGATAAAAAAAACAATCTTGAAGGGAAATCATTTATTCATAAAGTAGAGCGGGATTCCCTGTTGGAATGGCTGGAAGAAAATAAGCCTGAAGTGAAGTTTGTATTTCATATTGGTGCAAGAACAGATACCACAGAATTTAATTATGAAGTGCTGGAGAGGCTTAATGTAGAATATTCGCAGGATATCTGGAACTATTGCGTGGTGCATGATATACCCCTGGTGTATGCTTCTTCTGCAGCTACTTACGGGACAGGAGAACTTAGCTACAGTGATGGTATTGCTCCTCAGAAACTACACCCGCTTAATCCCTATGGTATTTCTAAAAATGAATTTGATAAATGGGTAGTATACCAGGGCAGCAAACCTCCGTTCTGGGCCGGTTTAAAATTCTTTAATGTATATGGCCCGAATGAATATCATAAAGGGCGTATGGCAAGTGTGATATTTCATTCTTTTAATCAAATTAGGGAAAACGGCTTTGTTAAACTATTTAAGTCACACCGTCCGGATTTTGAAGACGGACAACAGTTGCGGGATTTTGTTTATGTAAAAGATGTACTGAAAGTTTGTCTCTGGCTGATGAAAAACCAGCCGCGATCCAGTATATACAACCTGGGCACTGGAGAGGCAAGAAGTTTCTTCGACCTGGCGAAGGCTACATTTGCAGCTCTGGATAAAGAACCTGATATCCGGTTTATTGATATGCCTGAGGATATCAGAGATAAGTACCAGTATTTTACAGAAGCAGATATGTTTAAACTCAGAACTGCAGGATATAAAGAGGAGTTTTTTTCACTTGAAAAAGGCGTTGACGATTATGTACGTAATTATCTAACGCCCGAAAAATATTACTGATATGAATAAAAAAATCGCGATCATAGGCGGAGGAAATTTGGGAACAGCTATTGCAGAAGGTTTAATACTGAGTGGGTTCATAGAGCCGCAGCATATTTTGATCACCAAGCGCAATGTTGCCACCCTGAGGACACTTGAAGAAAAGGGTGTATTAGTGAGTAATGATAATGCGGAGGCGGTAAAGTTTGCCGACCTGGTTATCCTGGCAGTGAAACCATTCCAGGTGGATGATATCTTAGGAAAACTACAACCTCTATTGGATGAGAACCGGCATGTACTGGTTTCCGTTATGACTGGAATATCAACAAGTCATATCCACGAAGTACTTAAGAAAAAAATTTCTACCGTTAGGGCCATGCCTAATACCGCCATAGCCATTCAGGAAAGCATGACTTGCATAAGCGCAAGGGATATAGGCAGTGAGCAACTGAATTATGTAAAGGAAATCTTCAGCCAGTTAGGAAAAGTGGTGGTAATAGAAGAGAAACTGATGGACGCTGCTACTGTGCTGGCGGCCTGCGGTACTGCATATGCCATGCGTTATATAAGAGCCAATATACAAGGAGGGATACAAATAGGATTTGATGCTGCTACAGCAAGCCTTATAGCAGCCCAAACTGTGAAAGGTGCCGCAGAATTGCTGCTTCGAAAAAATACCCATCCCGAACACGAAATTGACAAGGTGACCACTCCTAAAGGATGTACAATAGCGGGGCTTAATGAAATGGAGCACCGTGGATTCAGTTCTTCGCTCATCAAAGGTATTGTAGCGAGTTATGATCAGATCGCAGGTGATTAATAATGAAGCGGCTGCTTTAATGACTTAACAAATTCACCGGCATAATAAATTCCCATCTGTTGGACATAACTGGTCCACCGGAGTTATCATCCAGCAAACGACTATAGCGAAATCCAAACGTAACAGGCTCCTGGTTCCACCATTTGGTGTCAAAATATATTTCTGCCCCGGTACTTCTAAATGAAAAAATGTTCTTTGTACGAAGGCTCTGTATTTGAGCATAATCAAAAAATAAGTTTGCTCTTATTCTTTTAAAGTAGACAATCTGCCCAAATCCCCAGTCGGGGTACCATAATGGGATATGATAATTGACAGCCCATTTCCACATTCTTGGTCCATCAATACCATCGTATCCCCGCGCAAAGGGGAAGCTGTTTGTAAAACGATATTTATTTGCGGTGTCTCTTTGCTGAAAAGCACCGGCGAATACCAGGCTGTGATTGACTCCAATACCCGGAAAATATAAGCTGCCTGTCATCAGCAACTGGTTGGCAGTATATTTGTCAATGAGGGTTCTAAATCTTATATAAGCAGTTTGTGCAAAACGCGGATTGATGTGTTGAACCGGTTTCTGCACCTGACTTGCCCAGTTTGCCGAAACCTGAAAATATTGAAACAGTGGCGATCGCAAACTGTCTTTATATCTGCCGGTAATATTAAGCTGACTGAGGTAGTAACCTGAGCTTAAAGTAAGGTATTTATACCATCTGCCCTTGCTAAAATTCAGGGGCACAGAAAGCCCCAGATTAGTGCTGAACTCATTCCAGTGGATAGTTCTCAAACTATCGGTCTGCGTTCTGTCGAAAATATACGAAGCCCCTGCACTGATTAAAGGAAATAGTCCACCATAAGTTTCGCTAATCCCCACCTGGTGGGTATTTTCATTTTCGTTGTATTTATAATACAGGTTTGACTGGAGGGTGTTAAGTATATTTTGTCCATACACATTAAAGCTCCACTCTGGTTGTTCATAATATGGACGCCAACTATGGAAATTGAAAGGATGACTGAACTTGCTGTACCGTGATATGGTATATGCCGTCTGGGGAATATGCTGTAACACATTAGTTCCTGTTTGCTTCAATGCATCGGGCAGGTACAGATCCTGCTGGTTTACGGTAGCCGTCTGCAAAATGGGTATCCAGTCTTTAGCAGTCAGTTGTTTTTCTTTCAATTGAAACCCATTTGCCGTAAAGTTGCTGTAAACCAGTTTACCGCTTTCGTTTACGGATGGCTGATAGGCGCCGGTGCTTTCATGCGTGAGCTTAAAAATATTTTTTGTTTTAATGTCTGCTGCAAAAATATCATCATAATATCCTTGAGAAGCTGAGAAATAAACAGTATCGTTTTTCACGAAAGGAAAACCATTTACCTGGTAGCTCCAGGGCAGCAGAAAACCGGTCTTGTAATTGTGCAAATTAATGGTAGCGATATTCATCATCCCTTCTTTATTTCTTACCGATACAACGATTATACTGTCTCCGATAAACCTCGGGAAGCTATACATATCTATTTCCGGTGAAGCGGGGATGAGTTGTAATACTTTTCCGGTGGCAGCATCAAGTATATGGAGGGATGCCTGTTGACTGGGCAGATATTGCACGGCAACAATTTTTTTTCCGTCATCAGAAATACCGGGATTGAAATATTTACTTTTAACCGAAACCTCCCTCGATTGCTTAGTGGCTATATCAAGTATTTTGATAACACTGTACACCCGTTGTCCCCAGCGAATATCTGGTATAGATGTAGTATATATAATTTTGCCATTGGCGTACCCATAATCATCATTCTCGCTGATGTCGCGGGTATATATCCGGTGCTCGCCCTCCTTTGTCAGCCAGAACCAGGCTGCCCGTTCGCGATAGCTTTGCTTAAGTACGAGAATGGAATCACCATTATTAATGTAGGGTGTCTGGTAATTGGTAACAAAACGACTATTTCCTTTAGTGATAAAATGCCCTGAAGAATCCGGCTGTTCCTGTTCTTTATAATATCGGATTGCACTGTCTGCAAAATTGCGGTAGGGCATGCCGCTATATTTTTTTACAGCATTCTGAAAGGGATAAAAAATTCCACGATACCGAACAGCATCACCGGTGACTTTAGTCCAGAAATTCTCTCCAAATTTTTCCCTGCCGTAAGTTGTAATCATATATCCCAATGGGTAATGATCGGGAACAAAGTTTTTCATTGAGCCATTGCGCAGTTTCATAAAACTATATTCTTTATGACCTTCCCACAGAGCACGGTACCCATTAAAGAAATAGGGTAGTCTCCCTCTGCCCTGCATACTTACCGCAGTTTCCTGAAACACGGCATCTCCTTCAAAAAACCAATTGGGTATAGCGCCGGTATTGGCTACCGCCTGGCCTTCTTCTCCAAAAAGGATATACATTAGTTTGGATATGCCTTTTCTGTAGTTCATATATTGTTGCACATGCCGGTATTCATGTATTGCCAGGTTGTCTGCCCAGGGCAGGCTCCCAAGTGCAAAACTGTTGAAAGAGGGCATCAGGAAAAACTCACTTCGCCAGGGCGCCAGTCCCACATAGCCGTTAGATATGATAGATTGGTTTTGTAAAACGATATTAATTTTCCGCAGATCGCTGCCTGCAGTAGCAGATGTATGCTGGTTGAGATAATGGACAATTGCGGCAGTGCGTAATGCCGGAGAATCAAGCCCTTCGGGGAATATTATTTTAACCTCCGCTGTATTGATCTGTTTCCATTTTAATGAGGTCGGATTGCCCCCAAATTCCTGGGCACATACGTTTACTGAAACCAAAAAGGTGCAGACAAAAAATACAGGCAGTTTCATAATCTTAGTATTGCATCCTAAATATACATTCAAAAATGCCCCGGGGCTTATTTGAATTTTTTATGAAAGGTCTAAAAAAAGAAGTGTTTTATTTTCGAAATAACCGGAATGCTCATACAGGCACAGAAAATGCAGATTTAATATTAACCAAATCTCAAATGATGAAATTCCATTCCTCGGAGATTGAGAAAACAAATCCTGCATAACTCTTTTTTATTTAAAAAATGTTTGTCCTGATTTGAAAACACCGGATTATTCAATGATAGTTGTTATCTTGTACTACCGGGACAAATGAAAGAACGAGAGGTGAGAATGGAGCGGAGATACAGGAAATATATGAGGGTTGTTTTATCGTTTCATGTTTGGCATTTCACTTTTATGTGTTCCGTTTCATCTGTTTTTAAATTATAACCCTAAAATGATCAATGCTATTATTGTAGATGATGAAGCGCATTGTGTAAACCGGCTATCCGGGCTCCTGGAGGAACATTGCAAAACATCAGTACGCATACTCGACACTTTCGATACGGTTGATAAAGCAATTGATGGCAGTTTGCGCCTGCGGCCAGATCTTGTTTTTCTTGATATGCAGATTCATAATAAGACCGGGTTTGATATGCTGAAGTCTTTTGATGAGATCAATTTTGATGTAATATTTACAACTGCATACGAAAAATATGCCGTGCAGGCTTTTAAATTCAGCGCTATAGATTATTTGCTCAAACCAATTGACGGCACAGAATTGAAGAATGCCGTAGATAAATTGCAGGAGCGATTGTCAACCCTTGAGACGGCAAAAAAAATTGACATGCTTTTCAATAATATGAAAACAACTCAGGGCGCTCATAAACGGATAGGTGTACACACTATTAATGGTATCACATATTTAGCAGTCAACGATATCTTACGCTGCGAAAGCGATATTAATTACACTACTATTTATCTCAGGGATCACAAAAAGATGGTGGTAGCAAAAACATTAAAAGAGTTTGATGAGTTGTTGTCGGAATACAATTTTTTCAGGATCCACAATTCTCACCTCATCAACCTGTCGTTTGTAAAACAATATTATAAGGGTAAGGGCGGCTATATAGTCATGGAAGACGGAACCGAAATTGCCGTATCTACCCGGCGAAAAGATGAGTTACTTCAACGACTTTCCTCTTAAGAAGTTTTTGGAATTGCCGGATACTCCTGATTGGTAAGCGATAACCCTGAGGTTATTCCGGTTCATTAAATAAACTTTGACTTACCATGACAGCACATGACGGCATACCGGTATTCATATTTTATTTTTGAGACATGATTGATATCATATAAAGAAACAATTTACGAATGCAGATAATCCTCGGAATTATTTATCATTTTATCGGTGGCTTTGCTTCCGGCAGTTTTTATATCCCTTATACAAAAGTAAAGGGCTGGGCATGGGAGAGTTATTGGATTGTAGGCGGACTGTTTTCATGGCTAATTGTACCGCCTTTAGCGGCATACTTAACCATTCCTGATTTTACCGCTATTATACATAGCACCGATGGAAGCACACTTGCATTTACCTATATGTTTGGAGTATTGTGGGGTATTGGGGGACTTACCTACGGACTTGGAGTGAGATACCTCGGTGTGGCATTAGGCAGCAGTATTATTTTAGGATTGTGTATGGTATTTGGAGCCCTTATTCCTTCTATATTTTATAACTTTTTCCCCAAGGAAGGAAAGGATACTTTCAGTATGCTTGTTAGTTCCCGGTGGGGGCTGACAGTAATAGCCGGACTCGTAATCTGTGTAGTTGGGATAATTTTGTGTGGCAGGGCCGGTATGATGAAAGAAAAAGAATTGAAGACATCAGGGAACGATCCTCATGGTATTAGCAAAGGCATTGAATATAAGTTTGGACTGGGCTTATTGGTTTCGATAATATCAGGAGTTTTGAGTGCATGTTTCAATTTTGGCATAGAAGCGGGCAAATCAATGGCTGATGTGGCAAATAATTTATGGAAAACCGGTCATCCGGGGCAGGGTGAGTTTCTGTTTCAAAACAATATCATTTATATCACACTTTTATGGGGTGGATTAACCACCAATTTTATCTGGTGTATGATTTTGAATGGAAGAAATAAAACGTTTGGCGACTATACTAATAAGAAAACTCCATTACTCTCTAATTATATTTTTGCAGCTTTGGCCGGTACCACCTGGTTTCTGCAATTTTTCTTTTATGGAATGGGAGAAAGCAAAATGGGAAATGGCGCCAGCTCCTGGATACTCCACATGGCATTTATCATTCTTGTTGCCAATGCCTGGGGGATATTTTTAAGAGAATGGAAAGGAGTAAGCGGCAAAACTAAGTCAACCATTATTTCCGGTATCATTGTGATCATTATTGCCGTGCTGGCTGTGGGATACGGCAACTCATTAAAATGAATTTATTTTATCTATTAAATATAGTTTTATGGCATCTGCTGTTACAAAAAATTTTAAACATGTTAGTTACTTGTGGGATGAAGCTAAAGCTGCCGAACTGGCCGGCGATGAAGTAGCACTCCTGATTTATCGCTCCAACCTGCTTGGTGCAGATCTTCGGCTTACTAATTATGGCGGTGGTAATACTTCCTGCAAAGTAACCGGCAATGATCCGCTCACGGGTAAAGATACTGAAGTGATGTGGGTGAAAGGATCGGGCGGCGACCTGGGCACTTTAAAGAAATCGGGACTGGCAGCTTTATATGTTGACAGGCTCAGGAGCCTGAAGAATATATATCGTGGTGTAGCTTACGAAGATGAAATGGTTGAACTGTTTAATCATTGCATTTTTGATCTCTCTTCCAAAGCTCCTTCTATTGATACGCCCCTGCATGGATTTTTACCTTTTAAACATATAGATCACCTGCATCCCGATGCAGCTATTGCTATTGCTGCCGCTAAAGATGGTAAACGCATTACCAAAGAATTGTTTAAAGGTACCATTGGCTGGGTGGAATGGCAGCGCCCCGGCTTTGAACTTGGGTTGAAACTCAAGCAATGTCTTGACGAAAATCCAGGTATCCGCGGCATCATGCTCGGGTCGCATGGATTATTTACCTGGGGCGATACTGCATATGAAAGCTATATTAATACACTTGAAGTGATTGAAACCTGTGCTGCCTATCTCGAAGAAAACAATAAAGGCGCAAAAACTTTTGGCGGACAAAAAATAAAAGCTTTGCCAAAAGAAGAACGTCTGGACAAAGCCGTACAACTTGCACCGGTACTAAGAGGTTTTTGTTCTTCGCATACAAGAATGATCGGGCATTTTACAGATGATGACCGTGTACTTGAATTTATCAACTCAAATGACCTGGACAGGCTGGCTCCATTGGGAACAAGTTGCCCCGATCATTTTTTAAGAACCAAAATAAGCCCGCTGGTGGCGCCACTTTCGCCTGATGAAGATTTGTCCGATATAGAAAAGGTTAAACAAAAATTAAGCCCGTCGTTTGATGCTTACCGTAAGATGTATGCTGATTACTACAATACCTGTAAGCATCCAAACAGCCCCGCAATGCGGGACCCCAACCCGGTAGTCATATTATATCCCGGTATTGGGATGTTTACCTTTGCTAAAGATAAACAGACTGCAAGAGTGGCTGCAGAGTTTTATATCAATGCCATTAATGTGATGCGGGGTGCCGAATCGGTTTCTGAATATACTTCACTGCCACGCCAGGAAGCTTTTAATATTGAATACTGGTTGCTCGAAGAAGCAAAACTGCAGCGTATGCCTAAACCAAAGCCATTAAGTGGCAGAGTTGCATTGATTACCGGGAGCGCCGGAGGTATAGGTAAAGCTATTGCCAAAAAATTTGCAGATGAAGGAGCCTGTATCATACTTTCCGACAATAATGCCGAACGGCTTTCAGAAGCAAAAGAAGAATTTAAAAAGCAATATGGAAGGGATGCATATACCGGGGAACTGCTGGATGTAACAGATGCTACCACTATCAGCAACTCGCTCAGGACGGCAATACTTGCTTTTGGCGGAATTGATATTGTGGTTAACAATGCCGGCTTATCTATCTCGAAAACTATAGAAGGTCACACCGAAAAGGATTGGGATTTATTATATGACGTATTGGTAAAAGGACAGTTTCTTGTAACACAACAAACCATTGAAGTCATGCGCAGGCAGGCAATGGGAGGCGATGTGCTGAATATAGTAAGTAAGAATGCGCTGGTAAGCGGACCAAACAATGCGGGATATGGTTCGGCAAAAGCTGCACAGTTACATCTTTCCAGGCTCAATGCAGCAGAATTGGGAAAAGATAAAATAAGAGTAAATGTAGTGAATCCGGATGCGGTGATCTCCGGTAGTAATATCTGGAGCGGAGGTTGGGCCGAAGGCAGGGCAAAAGCCTACGGTATTACGGTAGAAGAGTTGCCTAAATATTATGCCGGACGCACACTCCTCAACGAAATTATTTTACCCGAAGATATTGCCAATGCCTGCTTTGCATTCGTTGGCGGTTTATTAAATAAATCTACCGGTAATGTATTGAATGTAGACGGCGGCGTAGCTATGGCATTTGTAAGGTAGTGGTGAAGAGAAAGGGGGGTGTGCAATATAATTTATGTAGCAAGCTGTAGAGTCTTTGCTCAACTGCCGTTGCGTCGCACTCTTCTACGTTCCTATCGCTATGCAGCTATACTGCGTGTACATCAAATAGACTGCCTGTGAAATGAAAGCTCCAAACAGTTACTATGCAACGTATTGCTTTCAAAATGAAATTGCACAAAGGGTTTGAAGCGGAGTACAAAAAACGTCACGATGCACTCTGGCCTGAACTGCATGATTTGCTCAAGCAAACCGGTATAGAAGACTATTCAATTTTCCTTGATGAAAGGAATGGAGACCTCTTTGGCTATCTTTGTATTACGGATGATAATGCAAGGGATGAACTGCCAAAGCATCCTGTCATGCAACGCTGGTGGAACTATATGAAAGATATCATGGAAACAAATGCCGATGCATCCCCGGTAAGTATTCCATTGAAAGAAATATTTTACATGCCATAAAAATATTAAGCCATGCAAGTAGAAAAATACAGTATCGAAAACCACAATGAAAGGTTACTGAAGGAACATCAGCGCAGGCTGAATTATATTAGTGCAACTGTTAATAATGCTGAAAAGATTATTGAACAGTTACAGGCATTTCAAATAGCTATACCCAGTTGGGCGCTCGGCACGGGCGGCACTCGTTTTGGACGGTTTTCAGGCGGCGGCGAACCCCGCACCCTCGAAGAAAAAATTGAAGATATCGGGTTGCTGCATGCGCTTAACCACTCCAGCGGGGCAGTCTCTTTACATATTCCCTGGGATATTCCCAAAAATGCAGCACAT
Source organism: Bacteroidota bacterium (assembly GCA_018268105.1). Classification (GTDB taxonomy): domain Bacteria; phylum Bacteroidota; class Bacteroidia; order Chitinophagales; family Chitinophagaceae; genus Agriterribacter. Next base: position 85,452 of record JAFDXG010000087.1, read on the forward strand.
ATAAAAGCGCTGGCTGCACAACAGGGTTTGCGTTTTGATGCCATGAACTCCAATACCTTCCAGGATCAGCCGGAACAAAAGCTGAGTTATAAATTTGGCTCTCTGCAAAATGTAAATAAAGACATACGGCAGCAGGCAATAGATCATAATATAGAAGTGATACAATATGGTGTGGAATTAGGATCAACTTCGCTCACTGTATGGCTGTCTGATGGCTCCTGTTTTCCGGGGCAGTTAAATTTCCGGGAAGCGTTTCAAAATACTTTGGGAGGATTGCAGGATATATATAAAGCACTGCCTGCTGATTGGAAAATTTTTGTGGAATATAAAGCGTATGAACCCAACTTTTACTCCACCACCGTGGGCGATTGGGGACAATCGTATTTATATGCTACAAAGCTTGGACCTAAAGCCTACACTTTAGTTGATCTCGGGCATCATTTGCCCAATGCTAATATTGAACAGATTGTGGCGTTGTTGCTGATGGAAGGGAAACTTGGGGGTTTTCATTTTAATGATTCCAAATATGGCGATGACGACCTCACTACCGGAAGCATAAAACCCTATCAGCTATTTCTCATTTTTAAAGAATTGGTAGAAGGTATGGATGCCAGAGGTATGGATCATGTGTCAGATATGGGCTGGATGATAGATGCTTCGCATAATGTAAAAGACCCCCTGGAGGATTTACTGCAATCGGTAGAAGCAATTATGCTCGCTTATGCACAGGCACTTTTGGTAGACAAAAAAACTTTGAAGGCGGCACAACAAAACAATGATGTTGTAGCTGCACAGGAAATACTGCAAAATGTTTTCCGCATGGATATGCGCCCGCTTGTTGCTGAGGCAAGGCTGCGTGCAGGGGCAGTGCTCGATCCTGTGGCTTTTTTCCGGGAAGAAAAGATTCGTGAAAAATTGATAAAGCACCGCGGATCTAAAACGGTAGCAACGGGTTTGTAGGGTGGTTATGAGCTTTCAGGTATCAGCCATCAGCATTTAGCTAATCAGCTAAATTGCTTCTATCAATGGTCTTGTCGTCAAGGTTAAGGGGCTAAGCCAGACCAGTACTGTAGCGTTACTGGTGTTACAATAGCCACAAGTGTAAGTTTATAATGATATTATATGAGTTTTGCCTGCTTATGAAATTCAGATAAATAAAAGCAGGGCAGCAGGTCTGGCCTGGCACAGGGCAATGCTACCAAACCTGCCAGTGAGTGGCGGTGATACCGGGTAGCTTTCACTTAGTGGAAAATAAGGAATCAGCTTATGAATTGATGGATTTTACACTAAATGGTTTGGTCATATATCCTTCCTCTGCACGTTGCTTGCCGATTGCATCATATATAGCAGGATCATCAGGAGCCCAGGTAGCCAACCCGTCTACATAGCGGTTGAACATACAAAAAGCTGCGGCAATCAGTACCGTATCATGGATTTCCTTGTCAGTGGCACCTTCTTTTTTAGCATTTTCAATATCTGTCTTCAAAACCTTTTTCCCATCCTGCTGCACTTTTTGCGCAATATGTAGCAATGCTTTCATTTTATTACTGACCTCAGAGGAATTTGCATTCCGGGCCAACATCTCTTTTACTGCATTCTCATTACCACCTAATTGGTATTTGGCAATAGCACCATGGGTGTTGGAGCAGTATTTACATTCATTTAAACTTGATGTATAGGTAGCAATCAATTCCCTTTCACCCGGGGTAAGCGTAGATGTTTCCTTGTCGTGCATCAAAGTTTGCACAAGATTATTTAAGGGAAGTGCGGTGACAGGACTGTACATGAATAAACTCCGTATACCGGGGTACTCTTCAGGCAGATTAATATGTGGCATTGTTAGTTGATTTAGAATATAAATATACAACCTTAACCGGATTAGCAGTTTTCCCGGAACCCAGGCTCTTTTTTATTTCGTCCTTTTGCATTTAGAATATTACCTGTAAAATTCATTTTATTACATTAGCGAATCACCATTGTAATCACAAATTCAATTTTGCAGTGCGGTGTATAATGTTCTTCTTTTTCTTAACTGCATCACAACAACGCTGTTTTTATTAAAACTATGTAGATTTGAATTTCATGCATCTGCAATGAGTCATGTGCATTTAATATCACCTTAAAGTTCAAATTCGTAATTTGCCAACATGAATAATATTTTGCCCGTTATAGCCATTTACGATATTGGAAAAACCAATAAAAAAGTTTTCCTGTTTAATGAAGATTACGAGATCGTGTATGAAAAAACCACTACCCTCACCGAAATAACAGATGAAGACGGGGATGCCTGCGAAGATGTACAGGCGTTGACAACATGGGTTACCACCTCTTTTGAAGAAATACAAAGCCTTGATGCATTTGAAATCGTTGCTGTAAATGTAACTGCCTATGGTGCAAGCCTTGTGCATGTAGATGCGAACGGGGAACCTGTTGCACCCCTGTATAACTATCTCAAACCCTATCCGGAAGATTTGCAGAAAGCATTTTACGAAAAGTATGGTGGTGTGGTTAAAGTGTCTCAGCATACGGCTTCCCCTGTACTGGGAAGTCTCAATTCGGGGATGCTCCTGTACAGCATTATGAAAACCAAACCGGAGATTTATAGTAAGATTAAATATTCTATGCATCTGCCTCAGTATATCAGTTCGCGGATCACAAAAAAAATCTGTTCTGAAATTACAAGTATCGGTTGCCATACCATGCTTTGGGATTTTACCAAAATGGAATATCACGATTGGGTGTATCGGGAAGGTGTAGCCGAAAAGTTAGCACCTATACAATCAACCGATGATATAATTGAAGTGGATTTACAAAAGGGAAAAGCAAAGGCAGGAATAGGACTGCACGATAGTTCTTCCGCGCTGATTCCCTACCTGATAAATTTTAAAGAACCATTTATATTACTGTCTACGGGCACCTGGTCTATCAGTCTTAATCCATTTAACAATAGTCCACTAACCGCAGAACAGTTACAGCAGGATTGCTTATGTTTCCTTTCCTACAAAGGAGTGCCGGTAAAAGCATCTCGCTTATTTGCAGGCTATGAGCATGAACAACAGGTAAAACGGCTGGCAGCGCATTTTGACAAGCCTGCAGGCTACTATACCTCGGTAAAGTTTGATCCGGCAATTATCCAAAAACTTAAATTTTTACCTGCGCCACGCAAAGACACAAATGATATAACCGATTTTCCGTCAAGAAGTTTATCGCTTTTTGACTGCTACGAAGAAGCCTATCACCAGTTGATTGCAGATATTATCAGCAGGCAGATCATTTCTACTAAGCTGGTATTAGAAGGTAGTTGTGAGATAAAACGCCTGTTTGTTGACGGCGGTTTTGGCAGAAATCCAATTTATATGCAAATGCTCTCTGATGCTTTCCCTGATGTTGAAGTGTACGCAGCATCAGTGGCGCAGGCAACGGCATTGGGTGCTGCATTGTCTATTCATGGTCATTGGAATAAAAAAGCGCTTCCTGCTAATATTATTGACTTAATGTACTATCATAGTAACAAACAGGCAGAAGGAAGAACATAGCTTGTGCGAAGTTGGAAACTTCGTTCGTCAGTTAGCAATAATGGATTTTCAATTTTACTTCAATTCGGGAGGCATTATTGTATATAATGCTTATACAACACTTGTGCGGCAGCCTTTAAAAAGCCGGGGCCGCCACCTGGCTTAGTAGTATTGCACCCATTAGTAATCAATACCAGTCCAAATTTTTCGGAGGGACTGAAAAACATGGCACTGTTCAATCCATACGCCGACCCGGTATGCCCTACAAGTACTTTACCCGGTATGAAAGTATCGGTAGTCAATAATGCCAGCCCGTATTTTTCCTCAGGACTGACAATTGTTTGCATTTGTTGGGCACTCTTTTCACTTATAATTCTAATATTATTGTAAGTACCCATATTTAAATGCATTTGCATGTAAACAGCGAGGTCGCGGGCAGAAATTTTCATTCCGCCGGTTGGTGAAAATACCGGTGTAGAATAGCCTGACTTGTAATTTTTTATTTCTTCACGTCTTGGATGGTATGCATCAACTGCTGCGGTAAATTTTTGTGTAGCTGAATCAAATTCATATAGAGTTACGAATAAAGAGCTATCCAGTGAGTCAACGCAATAGCCACCATATAAATGAAGCGGTTTCAAAATATGGTTCACTATATATTGGTCAAACCGCTCACCGCTGATCTTTTCAATAATTGTACCTGCCATATTGAAATTAAGATTGCAATATCTGTAACCACCTCCCGGTGGGTAGTCGCTGTAACATGATGCATAATTCGGGTTGGTATTCGGGTTGATGACGTTGAGGTTAAAATATCCCTGGCTGTCATTAATACTGGATGTATGGGATAATATCATTCTTAATGTAATCACACTATCCGGGTATTTAGGATTGCGAACTGTGAAGCCAATTAATTTACTGAAGTCGTCATCAAGCGATAACTCACCAGCTTCTATCAATTGCATAATAGCAGTGGCAGAAAATGATTTAGAAATTGAAGCAATACGAAATATGTCTTTTGGTTTTAGTTTTTTATCGTCTTCAATATTTTTCAGGCCAAAAGCATGTGTATAGGAAAGGGCGTTGTTTTTTACTACAGCTACAGATAATCCTACTGCATTATATTCCTTCATCAGTTTTTTTATCTCTCTTTTAGTATTGGAGCGCTGGGCGAATATTTCAGGATGGGAAGTTGCCAGCAGCCAAAAAATAAGGATTGTTGCTTTGTATACTATTGCTTTCATATATTAATCAAGATAGAAATTTACTGCGAAATACTACTATTGATACAATCACAAAAGTAAATTTACATACAAACTCTTTCTCAAGGGTTTAGAATTGAAACTAAAGGATATTCATTTCTATGGGGACCAATTTTTTATGGACAGTTGGTTACCGGCTCTCCAAAATAAAAGAAATCGGATTTTGTGTAAGGAACATATGGATTCCAGATTATGTTTTATTTTTTCGACAAAATATATGTCAAAAAATTTCATTTTGTTACAAAAACGTTATAGCTTTAAATTCACTTTGTAACCCATGATTATTGTTATTTGCAATAAGTTACATTAATTGATGAAGTTTCTTTTAAAGTCCGATCCAGAAATTCCCCTCTTTATTTTCCGATAAAATCTTAGTTAAAAACCATTTGCGAATATACTTCTTAAAGATTTCGGTATAAGTGAGTTGTTTTGAGAAGGACTATGTATTTCACCCACCATAATTTAAGAAAGTTTGGCCTTTAAGGTTATTTATTCTGTGATAATTGATATCAACGATTGTTATTCATTTTTAAATAAAAATCATATGAAAACTGCTATCTTTTTTCAGGCAATGCACAATTCGCCGGGGAAGTACAAATACCTGCGATATTGTCATTTGTATTTAATACCGCTAATATTAATTTTTTCTGCACCAAAGTTATGGGCATCTCCGCCTCAACCTCACCATAATCAATCTGTTATTCAATGGCAGTTGGATAAAACGGTTGGCGGAGTGGAGTTTTATTTTGCTATTTCTACCTGCAATAAAGAAAATGTTGTGTTCCTGAAAATGAATAATAAAAACAGTTACCCGGTAGAAGTTTCATGGAAAGAAGTATTTCAAACACAGCTTGAAAAAAACAAAGAAGGTTTTGCCGGGACAAAGAAAATTACAATTTCACCGGGAGAAACATTTGAATCGGATTGTAATACCATACAGCAACCTCTTTTAATTGTGTTAGCAGGACAGATCAGCCCTACTTATATAGCAACAATATCAGGGTTTTCTTTCAAAGATATATCCGTTACTAAAAAACAATAAGCTTTAAACCTACCAATCATACATATATGAGACAGTTTTACTACAAAAAATCAAAAACAAGGCTTTTATGCCTTCTGACATTTTTTTTAACCCTATTATCATTTGGCGTTCATGCCCAGGCGCCGGATAGTAAAGGCACTGATTTCTGGATTACTTTCCCGGGAAATTATACAGCCGGTGCGCTTACTCTGTTTATCAGCGGTGATGAAAGTACTACTGGTACGGTAGCAGCGCCAGGCACCGGATTCAGTACAACTTTCACTGTTACCCCAGGGTTAGTTACTTCTGTGGTTTTACCTACCGGATCATTGGAATTAAACCTTTCCAACACTATTGAAAAAAAAGGGATACACATCACAGCGGGTAAAGAAGTGACTGTATATGGTTTAAACCGTGTAACTGCAACAACAGATGCTTTTCTGGCATTGCCAACGGATATCCTCGGCACTTCTTACATCAACCTGGGATATCAGAATACTAATGTTGTAAACAGCACGCAGTTTGCCATTGTAGCATCACAAAACAGCACCACGGTTACTATTACTCCCACTGTCACAACAGACGGAAGGTCTGCCGGTGTGCCATATAATATTGTATTGAACCAGGGAGAAACTTATTTGCTTCGTAATACGGATGCTTCACCGAGTGATCTTTCCGGTAGTATCATTACTTCCAACAAACCTATTGCAGTATTCGGCGGTATGCAATGTGCCAATATACCATTGGGTTATTATGCTTGCGACCATATTGTTGAAGAACTTACACCTACCACCGCCTGGGGAAAAAACTTTATCTCAGTGCCACTAAAAACGAGGACAAAAGGAGATACTTTCCGTTTCCTGGCTTCTGCAAACGGCACAACGATAGAAATAAATGGTAGTGTAGTGGCTACCATCAATAAAGGTCAATTTTATGAAACTATATTAACAACCTCCTCCCAGATCAAATCGAACAACCCGATCCTGGTGGCTCAATATTCCAATAGTAGCAGTTTTGATAATGTGACTTCTGATCCGTTTATGATGCTGATTACCCCCTATGAACAGTATTTGGGAAATTATACTTTCTCTACCCCCGCCTCAGGCTTTTCGGGTAATTATGTAAATGTGGTAGCTCCTGCCGCTGCGGTGGGATCACTTAAATTAGATGGTGTAACTATACCAACAGCATCGTTTACCCCTATTGGATCAACAGGTTTCAGTGGCGCCCAGCTTGATATTTCATTGGGTTCACACACTATTAATGGCTCAAATCTTCCCTTCGGAATTTTTGTATATGGTTATGATTCTTATGACTCCTATGGTTATCCCGGAGGTATGTCACTGGCGCCGGTAGCAAGCGTAACCACCATTTCTGTTTCCCCCAAAACCGGAACCGGCACTACAGGTACTCAACATTGTTTACAGGCAACGGTGAAAGACCAATATGGAAATCCATTAGTTGGTATACGTGTTGACTTTACAATAACCGGTGCAAATCCTGGCAGTACTGGTTTTGCTAATACCAATTCAAGTGGTGTTGCACAATATTGCTATATTGGAACAAATGCGGGTACAGACAATATTGTAGCTTCAGTTGGTACACTTACTGATAATGCACAATTTACGTGGGTAAAACCAAGTGATGTATATTACTCCAAACCCTCCGGTGACCTTCACAATGTAATGACCTGGGGTGTAAACCCTGATGGCAGCGGCGCCAACCCAACCGATTTCGGTACCGGCAAAACCTTCAACCTCGCCAACCGCTCCGGCGA